>JBOIDL010000022.1:0-28439 GCA_050740435.1 Gammaproteobacteria bacterium | reverse complement strand
ATTGTTCCATGGCGTCCTCCTCGAAGCGCAGGTTGGTTGGTACCACCTACGTACACCGGGAA
This sequence comes from Gammaproteobacteria bacterium, assembly GCA_050740435.1. Taxonomy (GTDB): domain Bacteria; phylum Pseudomonadota; class Gammaproteobacteria; order JACCXJ01; family JACCXJ01; genus USCg-Taylor. Next base: position 28,377 of record JBOIDL010000022.1, on the reverse strand, counting down.
GGACGCCGTTTCAACTTGGGTTGCGGGCGTAAGCCCGCGCTAGGAGCTTGTGAATAAATCTACTGTGCAGCCCGCCCGCATCGTTGCACGGTGCTCGGAATCCTCATGTATTTCCACATACACTGCGGTTGCTCGTCCCATCCTTGGGACTCGCCCCTTCGGGGCTTGCGCTCCGTTTCGCTCCCGGCGAAACCGTCCTGCGCGCCGTGCGCCTCGCGGGCGGCCTTGCTCGTGACGATTTCTTCACGAGCTCTGAGGATTCTCGCCTCTTTCTTATAGCTGACTACGGCCTATAATTGAAAGCTCGGACGTGTAAGGGTACAGAGATGAGCGCGACGATTGTTGAGCACCGTAATGGGTCATTTCCCCGACGCCGCCTCACGGTTGAGGACTACCACCGCATGGCGGAAGCGGGAATTTTAGGTGAAGACGACCGCATAGAGCTCATCGAGGGGGAATTGATACAGATGCCGCCGATTGGAGCCAGGCACGCCGAAGTAGTGGACTACGTAAATGACGTCTTCAGTCGTCAGGCCGGTGACGATAAACGTACCCGCGTTCAGAATCCAGTGCAGCTAGGCGATTACGGTGAGTTGTATCCCGACATAGCGATCTTGCGGAAGCGCCGCTATTTCGACGCGCATCCGGGCCCCGGCGATGTGTTCTTGATCATAGAAGTATCCGACAGCACTTTAACTTATGATCGCGATCTCAAAGTGCCGCTTTATGCCGTACATGGCATTCCGGAGGTCTGGCTCATCAGCGTGACGGAGCGCTGCATTGATATCTTTCGTCAACCATCCCCCGCGGAGCGGCGCTACGAAAGCATCCAGCGGATCGAGCGCGGCGCCGTGACGCCACTGCACGTACCTGGCGTTAGTCTTGCGCTGAGCGAGTTGTTTCCGAGAGGGCCGGAAAATTGAAACCCCCGATCAGCAGCGAAGGTGTAGAGCATAGCGAAATCCATTACTCCGGCCTATCCATCAATAGGGTCGGGTGCGCCTCAGCAACATTCTCGGGCAGTTGCTGATCGCGAGCGGGAGGCCGCGCTGGCGACACCCAGCGGCCCTGGGGAGGATTTATCGCGACCTCTAATCTTCAGCCGCTTGCGGTTTGAAGGCCGCCATCAATTGCTGTTGCGTCCTCACCGGGACCGGATCGTAATGACTGAACTCGATGGTATAGCTGCCGTGACCGCCGGTCATGGATTTGAGTTGTGATTGGTACTGTTCCAATTCGCTCAAAGGCGCGTGCCCCGCGATCTCGATCAGCCCGCCGGGCAAAGCGCTGGTATTGCTCACCCGCCCCCGCTTGGTGGATAAATCACCAGTAATATCGCCCATATTCGCGCTCGGTAGGGTAACGCGGATCTCGACGATGGGCTCGAGCACCACGGGCTTGGCGCTCTTCACGGCTTCGCTGAACGCCTTCTTGCCGGCCGCGACGAAGGCGACTTCCTTGGAATCGACGGGATGATACTTGCCGTCATACAAAGTAACCTCAAGGTCTTGGATTTGGTAGCCGGCGATGACGCCTTCCTGGATCGCCTGGAGGATCCCCTTCTCGACGGCGGGAATAAATTGCCGCGGTATGACCCCCCCCACCACCGCGTCGACGAACTTATAGCCCTCACCGCGATCGAGCGGGCGAACGCGTAAAAACACTTCACCGAATTGGCCCGCGCCGCCGGTTTGTTTCTTATGCCGGTGGTGCCCTTCGGCGGGCGCCGTGACCGTTTCGCGGTAAGCGATCTTGGGTGGCCGGGTCTCCACCTCGACGTGGAAACGCTCTTTCATGGTTTCTAGCAAGACCCGGACGTGGAGATCCCCGAGACCGCGCAATACGGTCTCGTTGAGCGCGGTATTGTGCTCGACGCGCGCGCTCGGGTCCTCCGCTTCCAACTTGTGCAGGGTATCGGAGAGCCTTTGTTCATCTCCGCGGCTTTTGGCCGCGATCGCGAGACCGTGCATCGGCAACGGGAAGCTCACCGACTTGAGGTGGATATGGTCCTCTTCGTGGGAGTCGTGTAACACCGCATCGAAGTGGATTTCGTCGACCTTGGCGACGGCGCATATGTCACCCGGGATCCCGGCCGGGATCTCGCTCGACTCTTTTCCCAAGAGCTTAAACAGGTGTCCAACCTTAAACGGTTTGCGGCCATCCCCGATAAACAACTGGCTGTCCTTGGTGATGGTCCCCTGGTGAATGCGAAACATCCCCAAACGGCCCACGAAGGGGTCGATGGCCACCCTGAAGACGTGCGCCAACGCGTGGCGGGCGGGATCAGGTGTGATCTCGACGCGTTCGGTGCTCGCGCCTTCACCTTTGAGAAAGGCGGGCGGATTGCCTTCCAGCGGATTGGGCATCAGCTTGACGAGAATATTGAGTAACTCCGCAAGCCCGGCCCCGGTCCGCGCGGAAACGAAACAGACCGGGATTAAATGTCCTTCGCGCAAGGCTTTCTCGAACGGGTCGTGCAGTTGTTCCGGGTCAAGCGATTGCCCTTGTTCGAGATAAAGCTCCATGAGCGCGTCATCGACCTCGACGACTTGGTCGATGAGCCTAGTATGCGCCTCTGCCACCGAGGAGAAATCCGTGGCTGCTCCGGCGGGATCTAAAAAGCAATCGACGACTGACCGGCCGTTGCCGGCGGGGAGATTAATGGGCAAGCATTCATCCCCGAAGACGCGCCGGATCTGCTCCAAACAACCGAAGAGATCGACGTTTTCTGCATCGATTTGGTTGATGACGATAAGCCGATCAAGCTCCCGCGCGCGCGCCCATGCCATCATGCGTTGCGTGACCATCTGCACCCCGGTCTGGGCATTGACGATGACAGCCGCGGTTTCAACCGCCGCAAGGACCGAGAGCGCTCGCCCGATAAAGTCCGGATAACCCGGAGTGTCGATGAGATTGAGATGCTTGCCTTGATAATCGAACCCAAGGACCGTGCTATTCAGCGAGTGCTGATGCGTCTTCTCCAGGGGGTCGTGATCGGAGACGGTGTTGCCGCGTTCAACGGTTCCGGCGGTCTTAATCGCGCCCACGCGTTCCAATATCGCCTCGACCAGGGTCGTTTTGCCCGCTCCCGCGTGCCCCACCAGTGCGATGTTTCGTATATCCTGGGTTGTATAGCCTGCCATGCGCTACCTCGCAGTTTTCTTGTTAGCCACGAACTTCGGAGTATAAGAGGCAATACGAAAGGCGCAAGAAAAAAATGGGGCCGACTAGGTCAGCCCCAAGGCGCTGGTGACGAACACGCAAACAACAGCGGTGTCGTCGTTCCAGGAGGTTACCGGCCTTCTTGGTAAGCGTTAAAATTCATACTGTGCGAGCAGACCCCTCCCCTTGCGGGTGAGATAACCGTCCTCACTCAAGTAACCCATGGCGATCGCCTTACGGACGACAGATTCCGGCGTCCCCTCCGGCAAGTACAGATCTCCATCGCCATAGTGGTGTCTCAGCACCGACGCGATCTCCACTTCGTTTGCAGCGTTCGCACGATTTTCTAATGCGTTCATGATCTGTTAATAGTATTCTTTACAAATTATTAAATCTCTAACTTAGCATAGTACATGAACTATACAAGATCAATATCATCTTTTAACCTATTGTATATTATTATCTTAAATATGACAGGGACGCGATCCCGTCGAGACACAAAAAAAATCGCGTAGCCGTAATGGACAGCTACGCGAACGTGGGAGCCAATCTTAAGCTGTCTTGGTTGTGGCTAGCGCTTGGGTTTCGCCGACATACTTCTCGAAGCACGCGCCGGTTTGCATGTTCCAGTCAAGCAGTCGATCCCGCGCCTTGGCGCCTACTGCCAGCAGATCCTGCACGGTTGTGGCCATGAACTCGCTCTGCGCGGTTGCGAAGACCTTGAAATCCTTGGCCTGGCTGACCGCCTTGAGTTGATCGCTGCCTGCTTTGACACCGATTTCGAATACCTCGATATGGCGTTTAGTAAGGTCTTGATAACCCTCGCTATGGATCTGTGACAGATCTTTCAGGGATTTAACCCATAAGGCGTTGTAACCCTTGGCGCTACTTAGATAATCAATGTACATGGCTTACTCCTTAATCAATTAAAGTTTTCACTTAGATATTGGTGCGATGCAACAATAGTGCATCGCAGCATATTACAGGCTGTTATTGATGTCAACAGCTTCGAGGCGAATCAATTTGATTTCGCCATCACGGGGTGTGCAACCCCGTGGGCGACCAAAGGGGAGAGCTGCGCTTCTCCCCTTTGGAAACCCCATCGCTAAGGTGCCCGCGGCAAGACTGCGGGGTATGAATTTTAGGGAAGGTGTTCTTTGGCGAGATAGGCGTGGGTTTGCATCTCTTCCAGGCGGCTAATCGTACGCTGGAAGGCGCGCTGCAAACTCCGGCCCCGGTAGAGTGACACCGGCGTTGCGTCGGCTGACACGATGAGCTTCACGTTGCGGTCGAAAAACGTATCTACCAAGGAAATAAAGCGCTTGGCCTTGTCGTTATCCTTATCGTCCATGCACGGGATGTTAGCGATCAGGACCGCTTGATAGCACAGCGCAATCTCGATGTAATCGGAGGTAGCGCGCGGCCCGCCGCAGATCTGATCGAAGTCGAACCATACCACGCCGTCCGCGTGGCGAACGGCCGGGATCGGGCGGCCTTCGACTTCGACCGCCGCATTAATAGCGCCCTCGCCTCGCGCTAAGCGAACGAAGCTCGAGCGCAGGCTGGTGTCCGCAGTCGAGTCCGAGGGGCAATGGTAGATCGGGGCGCGCTCCAAGCGGCGCAAGCGGTAATCCACGTCTCCCCCGATGTGAACAATGGCCTGGAGCAGGGCGATGGCCGGGAGAAAACGCTCGCGCTGTAACCCGTTCGATAAAGGCTCTCGGGCGCTTCATTCGAGGTCGCCACCAAAGTGATGCCTCGTCCGAAAGCCGCGCGAAAAAAATTCCCCAGTAGGATCGCATCCGTGATATCACCGACGTGAAACTCGTCGAGGCACAGGACGCGTGTGCTTGCCGCTAAGCGCTCCGCGACGGTATCGAGCGGATTACGTACATTATCGAGACCCTTGATCTCACGGTGGATCCCCAGCATAAAGCTGTGAAAATGCGCACGCAGCTTGTCGCTAAATGGGAGGCACTCGAACAAGGTATCCATGACATAGGTCTTACCGCGTCCGACGCTGCCCCAATAATAGATCCCCTTCAGCGGGGTGAGTTTAGCGCTGGCTCCACCGCGCCGGAACGCCCAAGGAGACCGCGCAGAGCCTTTCGCCCTCGGCGCGGTTGCAAGCAAGTCGTCAAATAGTCGCTGCGCCTGGCGCATGGCTACACGCTGGGCTGGATCGGGTGAAAAATCCTCGCGACGTAGATCCTGTTGATAGCGTTCCTGTGGCGTCATGAAGACCATAATCCCACGGGCAGGGCCGATTGCAAACTGGGCTCGAGGGATCCATGTTGACGAATACGCACTCTGGATTCCGAAACTTCCTCTGGGCGCGACCTTGGTCTCACCGTACCGCAGCATGAGGTATTCTAAATCGGATATACAAAAACCGGGCTGGGGAACGTGCCACTTGCGGAGCGACTTTTCGGCACGGGCGGCTCTCACCGGTTATGAGCGAAAAACCCTCGGCTCGGAAAACTCAAGGCTTACCTTCCCAGATCAAGATACGCCTAAATTTCTCCCACTCTTCTCCCACGATGAACATGCTGAGTGAAGCTCACATCTGGTGGCCAGGATATGGATCTCGTATCGCCGGCTATGCCCCGGCAGGCAAGCTCGCCACGATTGGCGGCCTTGATTGCCTGGTGGCGCTGATAGCCATCGGAATGCTGAAATCTAGGCATCCGTTTTGAATGAAATCTCGCGATTGTAATGACTACGCAAGGGTTACACTAATGAAATGCAACCATAGGGTCAGCAAGTGCTAATATTCATTACCTGCTTCCAGTGCGCTGCACGACACTTCCCCTGCACCGTGGCGATGCGTAACACATCGAGAGATGGGTCCCGGACGGCCGGCCTCTGCGCCGAAAGGTCAGTCATCGCTAGAGTAGTAGCCGCGTTGCGCGGCGACCGTAGGAAGGACGATGTTTAGGTACACCCGTCTTGACGCGATCCCCGTCGGGGGCTTTGTTATCTATGCGACACTTCTCGTGGCAATGGTGGCGCTCGGTGACAGATTGCTGGCGAACCCCGGGCTCGCGATCGGATTCCTCTTGGTGTTATTGCTCTTGTTCAACCTCGGCATACACGGCTATCACTATCATCAGCATACTCCGTTCTTCCGTAGCTCACGGCTAAACGCCGCTGTCAATCTGCTCTGCTCAGCAGCCTGGAGCTATCCGATGTGTGTCTACGCGCATACGCACTTTCTTCACCACGAACCGAATTCCGTGGCGACAACCCCGACCTACCGAGACGCTGCGGGCTGGAAAGGGGCGTTACAACACGTTGGGCTGTCCTGGAAAGGACTCTTTCTACAGCTGGACGTTTTAAAGTTGATCCCGATCCTGCACTTGTTGCGATACGAGCATGAGGCCTCACCCCACGCCGAAAACGATCGCCGTTCGAGCTTCCCAGGGACGAAAGCATGGTATCATCCCGCGCAGCGGGCATTCTCGAGCGTTTTCTGGGATCTATTCGCGACTGAGTCCGTCTTCAATCCTGCGCCGCACGTACGTCTTACGTACCAGCTGGCGAAAGATCGACGACGTTGGGGAACGGTCGTGTCCGAAACGCTCGCGGTTACTGCTTTTCGGGTCGTTTTGGCCGTCCTCGATTGGCGGACGTTTCTTCTGCTGTACGTGCCATGGGAGTACATCATCAATTCAGTGTTTCGTAGCTGGACTGACTATGTCGATCATTACGGTGCATATCTGGACGATCCGAGTCGGAACAGTGCTAGCTGCTACGGCAGCCTCTTCAACGTGATCTCCCTCAATGGCGGATATCATATGGAGCACCATTTCCGTGCGGGTCTTCATTGGACGAAGCTCAGGGGCGTCCGGAACAAGCTGCCCGACGAGAACGAACGCCGCGTCACTCCTTTGCACTACCTCAACCCGCTCTTCCCCCGACACGCTGCGCAGGCGCCCGGCGCTCATGTGTCCCGTGGCCCTCTGTAGGTGCAAGCGGAAAGTGGAATGGATCGTCGGATCATGCCGGCGCTGCGAGGTCGGCCGGCTGGGAGTTTCGTCATGCAGATGAGCAAGGGCTACGTGGATACGGACTATCTGGACCGCACCGCCGAGCGTCTCTCGGCCGTCAAGCAGCGCACGTATTCGCACCTGCGCCTCGCCGCCGGGCATCGTGTCCTCGATGTCGCCTGTGGTGTCGGGTTCGACACCATCGCCATGGCCTCGATGGTGGGCCCCACCGGCCGTATCATCGGCGTGGATCACGATGCGGCGATGGTCGCCGAAGCGCAACGTCGTGCCGCTGTAGCCGGATGTAGTCGATGGGTCACACATCAGACCGCTGATGCCGTGTTGCTGCCATTTGACGACGAGTCGTTCGACGGCGTGCGCTGCGAGCGATTGTTCCAACATCTGCGAGGCCCTGACGCAGTATTGGCCGAGATCGCTCGGGTCACGAAACCGGGCGGTCGAGTCGTCGTGGCAGATACCGACTGGGGCACTCTATCGCTGCATAGCCGAGAAGCCAACATCGAGAGGCGACTCGCTCAGTGCAACGCGGAGCATTGCTATAACAACGGCTATTCCGGGCGATTGCTCCCCGGTTTCTTCAAACAGTGTGACGACCTGGCTGATGTGACTATCGAAGGCTTCTCTGGGTTCATAGACGACTATCGGTTTGCGCGGGAGATACTCGTGCTCGACCAGGTCGAGGAGGAGGCACTACGGAGCCAGGTCATCACGCCGGATGAGCTCGACCGCTGGCGGGTGGACCTGCAGGATCTCGATAAACGCGGTGCGTTCTTCGCTAGCATAACCGCCGTTGTCGTCTTGGCGCGCAAGATCCGAAGGCCTTCTATGGAATGAGCGGATTCTACCCGGGCGGGCATCATGGTCTCTGCATGTCGATCAGGAGCGGCCGAGCTCATGACTCGTTGCGTTCGTTCGATCCATGCAAACAAGCTATTCGGAGGTTATCGATGCAGACTACCGACGCGGTCACTTCCAACGACCAATACGCCTTCGGCGCGCGTGTAACGCTCTCGTGTCACGGTCGAACATCGCTGTCTGCACAACAAGTGTGGTCGGGGTTGGACGACTATCTCGCGCTGCAAGGGATCGTGGCCCACCACGCGGGCACGCCTCTCGAGACGGGGCCTGTCGACGAGACGGGGTCGGGCGACGACTATCTCGCGCTGCAAGGTATCTTGGCCCATCATGCGGACACGCGTCTCGAGACGGGTCCTGGCAAGCCCGCGAACGGAATCGGCGCGACGATCGCCTTCGACTTCATGAACGGCGTGGTTCGTGAGGTGCTGATCGAGAAGGACGACGTGAACTACGTCTGGCGCATCAGCATGCCGGAGGCGAACACGCTGTTCTCCTTCTTCGAAGGAACTGCGCGCATCGATTCGATCGATGGGTCCGGATGCGACGTGAGCTATTCGATTGATTGCATACTCGCGTCGGCCGACCGCGCGACGCGCGCGGCGATCCTCGACCACCCCATGCCGCCCGGACCCACGCGTGTCGACGAGCTCGCGCGCTTCGTACTCGAGCGTGATGGCGTCGTCGGTCAGATCACGTTCCCCGTCGCGTGCCCCATCGAGAGACTCTGGGCCATAGTGGGAAGCTGGGGAGACGTTTCGTGGATAAATGGTGCCAAGAGCGCGGAAGTCACGGCGACGGATCGACGCGTCGTGTACTTCGAGGATGGAACCCGCATCTTAGAGCGGATGTGGTCGCGCGACGAGAAGACTCACACGCTCGTCTATGAGCCTCTCGGTGGTCCGATGCCCGTCCGCATGTATCTGGGGACGCTTCGTCTTGAGGACATCGGTCGCCATCGGACGCAGGTGACCTACACGCACCGCTTCATTGCAAAGGACGGTCTCAACCCGAGCGATGTGAAAACGACGCTCACGGCTGCGTTCCGCGCTCGCTTTGCCTGGGTCCAGAAGCGGTTCGCCGTCTCGGGGGCGAAGTAGGGACTCGTCGTCGAGGATCGCGAGCAGACCGTCAATAGGCGCTGCGCCTGGCGTATGGCTATACGCTGGGCCGGATCGGGTGAAAAATCCTCGCGACGTAGATCCTGTTAATAGCGTTCCTGTGGCGTCATGAAGACCATAATCCCACAGGCAGGGCGGATTGCAAACCGGCTGCAAGCGAGCCCCGTTGACCGGTCATGCGCGAAAAGGCCCCCTCGGCTCGGAAACTCAAGGCTTACCTTCCCAGATGAAGATATGCCTAAATTTCTCCCAGAATTCCCCGCCCATGATAAACATGCTCAGTATAAAGCTCAGCCCCGCGGAGGCTAGTATATAGATCCTCGCATCGCCCGAAGGGAGCCAGGTCGGAAAATAGCCGTAAAGGTATAGCGGTATCCAGCTCGTCAGATTAATAGAAAGCCCGATATAGTATCTTTTTTTGGAGACGCGTGTCGCCAGAACCGCAGAGCGAAATGCTCGCTTTGCTTGGTAGGTGAAGTACTGGAAGGCATTCCTGCCCAAGAGCGCGATGCCGATCAGGCCGATCACCTCGGGACCGCCCGCAATTAAAAGGCCCACGACGGCGGCAGATTGCGCAACGGATAAGCCGAGAAGAGGCACTAGGAAAGCGAAGAGGGGCATTACTAAAGACAGTACCAGAGCCGCCATCCCTGTATAAAACCGCCAGTCTCGATTCAGCAACGGGGAGTCTGCTCCGGGAGAGCAGTGCCGGCAGTAGCTCTCATTCGCATCCCACCACAAAAAACCGCGTGCCTAGAGTAAGCACCCCGCGTCCCAGGGAAGGGTCGCCATGTGTGGCTCACCCTCACACCCGCAGCGTGACGCGAGCGCGGTTCATTCGCCCCTAAAACCGATAAGACAACAGCAGCGCGAAGATGTCCCACTTTTTGTCCAGCGCCAACACGTCAGGATTGTCCTGCGGCAACAGATACAAAGTTCCTCCGTACACATTGTGATACTCGGCCCTCAGCAGCCACGCGGGGGTGATGTTGTAACGCACGCCGACGGTCCAATCCGTGGCGAATTGTAAGTGAGAAGGCTGGCCGGTTTTCGCTTCGAATTCTGACCCATCACGGTCGTCGACGTCTTGAAACAACACATCGTAACGCAGCACGATCTCCCAGTGCGGATCGACCCGATAAATCCCCTGGACGTAGTAGCTCTCACCGACGGTGTCTAGATCGAAATCGGGCGAGAAGCCTTCGTCCAAGATGCGTCTGCGCGCGTACTCGCCGGTCAAGCTCCAATGCTCGGCCTCGTATTGTGCTGAGAAGATCAGAGGCTCGAAGGTATCGTTCCCGGGCCTGAAGTCTTGTGGGGGATCGAACCTCGGGTTGTACTTCGCCAACAGGCGGGCTCCGGTGATCGCAAGGCGTAGTCCTTGAACCGGCGTTTCATAGATCAGGCGCCCCATGAACGACACACGACTTTCAAGATCGCCCGGGAGCTCGAGGCCAAACACCGCCAGCTCCGAATTGTCAGTGGCTATACGCTGGAAAAAGGGACCCAAAAACTCGAGCATGAAATTTCCCCAAGCGCCGCGCTCTTCGCCGTAAAACAGAATACCGTCGCCCGATATTGCCAGCTCGCGGGTCCTATCGAAGTAGATGGATTGCGGTAACAGGATGCTCGGGCGCGTGAACGCCACATCGCGCGTGTCGTTGTAAAGACCGAAGGGCAACCGGACACGTCCCAGCCGTGCGCCCAATCGCCGCTCGGCAGTCGCCAGCACCGTGTAGTCCAGCAACGCGAAATCGAGATCCGGTTCGTTTTTGGCCGCTTCGCCGGCGCGCCGCGACAGGACCTGGGCCGCCAACAGCAGGTTGGGCCGGACCATCCACGAGGCGTTGACACCGATCTCCGTGAAATCCAGGCTTCCGCCGCGCTCGCTCGACCCGAACAGGTTATTGTTAGTGGTCAAAACATAGCCTTGGCTGAGAAAACCGTGCACCTGAAAGCCTTCAAAAAGCTCGAGGGCAAGTGCCGGGCTGCACAGGCCGGACCAGACGACCAGCGCCGGCCACCACGGCGAGTACCGGGGCGCCCGCGCGCTTCTACTGAACCGGCAGGACAGCGATGCTCTCATCAATCATCTTCCGCGTTAGGTACCCGATCGCGCCGGCCGTGCCTGCCAGCCTTGCGCGCATTTCCGCCTCGTTGCCTACGATGACGGGCGCCTCGCCGCGGGTGCCTGCCAGCCTTGCGCGCATTTCCTCCTCGCTCTCTACCTCAAGAGGCGCCTGTCCGGTGCCCGAATAGACGAGGCGGTCCCAGGCCGCCCGATACTGGTGTGGAAAGACCCCGAGGATCTGCTTGCAGAAAAAGCCATGCACCGCATGATTGTCCGGAAGCACGTACACGCGAATTGGCGTACCGTCCTCCCAGGCACGTAGCCGCATGCTGAATATGGCAGAAAGCGTATTTCGAGCGATTGCCTCGCTCGTGGGTGTTGCCGGATTGACGGCCACGACCACGTCCTCCGAATTTGCTCGGGCCGGCCACCCGCACAGCAAGATCAGACACAGCACCCATGCCCGGCGCGCCAAATCGGTACGCCTTTCCTTCGATGGCCCGGCGAGTGCCGGACGGGCAGGACTTACAAGGACCACGCCGCAGGCGCAGCACCGCCGCGCGGACGTGTAACAAGCGTGGCTTGTTGACGAGCGGCAGGCAACGGCATTGAAAATCCCGTCGGGCGGTATGTGAGTTACGAGCGCAGCACCCTCAGCGCTACTACGCCTTAGCAATCCCCCTCCTGAATGTCTTTCGCTTAGCTCGCCTGGCGCTGTGCTGCACTGACTGCATCATCGCGTGGCGCGAGCCAGATCTTCCCGTCCCCGGTCAAGAGACGCCATACCTCCGGCCGTCGTTCCCGCATGTGCGCGAGGACATCCGGCAGGTAGCCCCAGTGAGCGCGGACTGGTCCGTGATAATCGATAGCGGGGCTGATCGGCCGGAGCGCGAATGCAAACTGGCGCAGCCGCCGATCCAGCCTCGGTTCCATCCCCGCGTACCAGTAACAGACCTGCCGCTCCCAGCTCATGATCATGCCCGCCTTGAGTAGCCCGAGTACCGGATGAGTAGGGGCGCGCCGCTCGTCTCGTTCTTGGCCGAAGTCTGTCGCCTCCGCGACTCCGTCCGCCCAGCGCGCTTCGCCTGGGCGAGCACGGAACTGCCTGGCGAGGAGGAACCGGGAGCACTCGCCGATAGCGCCACGGGCCGCACAGTGCTTGCGCAGGTAGTCCCGGTCGATCTGCTCCCCGGCCGCGACCTCGATGGGAAATAGCGCATCCGACTGGACGGGGTCGGCGAGCACCAGCCTGACCGTTCCCGCGTTGGTGCCGGTGGGCCGGTGGCGGAGCAGGCAGTGCACCGAGCGATGCTCGTAGTCGTAGATGTCGCGCTCCAGTCCATCCGGATAATCGAGCGGATCAAAGCCCGGTAAGCAGCCTTCATTACAATAGACCTGGTAACGCAGACGGAACGCTTGCTCCAAGAGATCGGGAGTGTCGGCCCGCACAATCTCAAAGTACCGCATAAAATGAGCGACAAGATCGTGGGACAGGCTCACCCGAAAACTCGTGAACCGAAGGGCCCGTCGATGCCCCCCGGCATTGGGTCAGTGTTCATTTGCAGGAACGCGGCGAATATCAACAACCGACGCTGGCGCGCGGAACGCTGCATTGCGTCCTGGCGCCGACAGGCTCGCTAAGGCAAGCATGATGGTCCAAGCGGTCCCGAAGCGGATAACCCTAATGTGTAATAGACTCAACGGCAGTGGTCCCCAGCGTGCACGCGCTGTCAGACACTATGACTAGCGTTCCCCGGTTTCTTCAAGCTAGCTTCAAGGCCCGCTAAAAAATATTTTACGAGTATGTCGAATGATACACTGCTCGTCAATATGCAGGCCCTAGGGGCTTATACCTTGTAGATACCGCGGCCCGGCCTATCCGCAACCCGAGTGCCACCGAGCGTCCATGCACCGCCGCGGCCTTGCATCCATAGCGAGCACGACCGCTACGCCACGCCGATCCGAAAGGCCGGGCAAGCGGCCCAGCGGCCGTCTACGAGACGGTGCAGGTTGATTATACGTGTTGGAAGGCATTATGCTTAACCTGGAAAAGCCCAACATACTGCTCGCATGTTGTCCCAATATCACAGGTCGGTGCTCAAGATGCTGAACCGGTTTGGCAGGACTGAAGGGGCGGCGGTTACGACGGAGTCGGTAAGGTTGCGCACCCAATACCGGCACGTGAACGGAGGTGCTTGCTTACCTATCGAGAACGCCCCTATTTCGAGCGCCCTTGAACGCGAAGAGGATCTATTCGCGTTTCTGGTCCCCTATCGAGTTTAACCGGGCATGGCACATTCAAAGAGGAGCGATCGATTCTTAAGTCTTAAGTGGAAGGCCCTGATCTTGACCAGTCTGGTGCTGCTTGCGGTTACCGTCTCCTACACCGGCCTTAACTACTTCGCCTTAAATCAGCAATTTCAAAATCGGCGTATCAGTATTCAGCAAGAGTACGCGCGCCAGGTACAAGGCTTACTCGACCAGTCGAGTCAACGGCTGCGACAACTCGGCACCGTACTCGCGTCACTCCCGGATATACAGCGGCAGCTGGGTAGCGCGCCTAGCGCTGAGGTGGCGGCTGCCTTCGATCATCTTTGGACGAATCTTGCGATCGACAGGGGCATGGAGGTCTTGGTTCTGTTCTCGGATCGCGGCCACACGGTCATCGCGCGCGGATGGCGCGCGGGTGATTCACGCGCCAAGCGTCTCGCGCAGACGGTTAAACGCGTGATCGCGAACGAGATGCCGGAAGAGCTTTACGATTGCGCCAACAAGTGCATCCAATTCGCGGTGATACCCGTTCTCGGTCCAGGGGATCGATCCGGGGCCATGGTATTGGGTGTCGCGCTCGCCGACGTGGTGCTTGACTTCCAACGCGTCTCGGGCGCCGACATGGGTTTGATCGCCTCCGGCTCCGATCCCAACCCCGAGAGCGCGGACAGGACACGATTCCTTAAGAACTGGGGCCAGCGAGTCGTGGCCGTGAGCAATTCCGCGCGCAACATCCCGCTGCTAAGCGCCGTCGCCGCGCGTTTTCCATTTTCGCAGCCGGTTGAGGCAGCGATCTACGAGTCCCTGGAGGGGAAAGCGTTTGAAATCCGCTTGGTTCCGCTCGCGGGGTCAGCGAAGATGGGGCAAGCCCATCTCGTCGTGATCGCCGAGGTTACCGGCCAGGTGCAGGAAATCCGGGAAACTACGCACCGGAATATCGCGCTCGGTATCGCGGGCCTTCTCGTGGCTGAATCGCTGTTGCTCGCAGTCCTGTGGGGGCCCATGTCGCGCCTCAAGCGCGCGGCTTCGAATCTGCCGCTGCTTGCGGAATCCGCTTTCGCTCAGGTTCGAGCGGCGATCTCCGGAATGCACGCGAGCCGTTGGCTTCGGGATGAGGTGGATGTCCTCAATACGACCGCCGTAACCCTCTCCTCACAGCTCGAGACCTTGCACGGCGAGATCGCAAAGAAAAGCCAGGATCTCTCCGAACGGGTCAACGAGCTGGGCCAAGAGCGCGATTTCGTCACCCAAGTCTTGTACACGGCCCAAGTCGTCATCCTGACCCAGAACCGCCACCACGAAATCCTCATGACCAATCCGTATACGGAAACACTCTCCGGTTATTCTCGCGCGGAGCTCCTCCGGCGATCGTTCCTTTCCCTGCTCGCCCGCGACCAACCAACCGTCGGACAGTTCAGCTATCTGGCCGATCTGGTCTCCGGTGCCAGTGTTCACGTTCAAGAAGAATGCGATCTACGCTGCAAAGACGATTCTACCTTACAAGTGGTGTGGCACCACTCACGGCTCAAGGGACTAGCGCACGACGATCCCATGATTCTCTCGGTCGGTATGGACATCACCGCGCGCAAGCGGGCGGAAATGCGGCTCGCTTGGCTTGCCGACCACGACCCGCTCACCGGTCTCTTCAACCGCCGCCGGCTGCAAGAAGAGCTGGAGGAAGCCATCGCGCGCGCCAAGCGCTACGAGCATAGCGGCGCCCTGATATTCTTCGACCTGGACCAATTCAAATACGTCAACGACACCAGCGGCCATCCCGCCGGCGACCGCCTGCTCGAAACCCTGGGGGGATCTCTGCCTCAGATACTGAGAGAAATCGATGTCATCGGCCGCCTCGGGGGAGACGAATTCGCTATCGTCCTGGGCCGGGCGGACGCGCAAGAGGCAAGCCAGGTTGCAAAAAAAATTCTTGACCACATCACGGATTCCGAATTTCGCTTCGGCCGCAAGATCCATAAGGTGTCCGCGAGCATCGGCATCGCGCTGTTTCCGCAACACGGATCGAACGTTAAAGACCTCCTTACCCACGCGGATTTGGCCATGTATCAAGCCAAGGAAACCGGGCGCGGACGCTGGCATGTATTTTCGTTCGAAGATCAGGGGCAGCGCCTGATGCAAGAGCGTGTGCTGTGGAAGGAACGGGTCGAAAATGCACTCGCCGAAAAGCGGTTCGTGCTCTTCGTGCAACCGATCGTGGAGATCCGTTCAGGCATCACCTGTCATTACGAGGTCTTGGTGCGGATGCGCGCCGATGATGGTAGCCTCATCAGCCCCGCGAACTTTATCGAGGTCGCCGAGCGGGCGGGTTTAATCCATGCCATCGACCGCATGGTGCTCTCGGATGCGATGCGGAGCTTGGCGAACCTCAAACGCCATGGACGGCACATCTCCTTCTCCATCAATCTCTCGGCGCACGCCTTTAACGATCCCGAGCTCCTTCCCTTCGTGCAGCGATTGCTCTATGAGACCAGCCTGGACCCGAAACAGATCATTCTGGAAATGACGGAAACCGCCGCGGTTGCCGATCTCGGCAGTGCGCGGCGCCTGATCGAAGCGATCAGGGACCTCGGGTGCGCGTTCGCGCTGGATGATTTCGGGCGCGGATTTTCCTCCTTTTATTACCTGAAAGAGCTGCCGATGGAGTATGTCAAGATCGACGGATCGTTCATACGCGGGCTGGCCGATCGTCCCGACGATCAAGCCCTGGTAAAAGCCATGGGTCAGATTGCGAAGGCCTTCGGGAAGAAAACCGTCGCCGAGCACGTCGAGAGCGGTGCCGTGTTGGCTCTGCTGGCAGAGTTCGAGATCGACTACGCGCAAGGTTATTTCACGGGAAGACCCGTTGAAATGAGCACCGCATTCGCCGATGATGTGGCGGCCTAGCCGCAGGGGTTGGCTGACGGCCTCAGAGTTCTCCACCATCATCGATCCTACGCCTAGTCTGGAATACATCGTTTGCGGGTGCGCCAATAGCATGAACAGTCCGCTACCCGATTTTTGCGCCGACACCATGCCGCCGGTCGATTACTGGTCGCTACGCTGGACCGAGAGCGTGGAACAGATAATCCAGGTGCGGCAAAACGTGCTCGAACCTACGCAGAGACGCCTGCGATCCGGCGCCTTTATCACGGTGCTTGAAGGCGAGGGCGCGGGCTACGGGGCTACCTGCGATCTCAGCCGGGAGGGGCTGCGAACGGCCGCTCTGGAAGCCCGCGAATGGGCCCGTGCATCGGCTCCCCGGGCGCTCTTTGCGGCACAAAACCTACCGCGCTTCGATCGGCGCGGCGTCTATACCGCGGCGCAACCCTGGCAAAGCAGTGTTCTCGGTGATCTCATCGCCACCCTGATGGAGGCTGCCCGGAAGATCAAATGCCATGAGAGAATCGTCGATTGGCAGGCGAGCGTTCGGCTGCGTCACACGCGCACGGTCCTGTGCACGAGCCTGGGCGGTAAGATCGAGCAAGAGTGGAGCGACCTGATCCCGGAATTGGTCGCCGTGGCGAGTAACGGTGTCGATACACAACGCCGTAGCTTCGGGGCGGACTGCGGCCGCCAAGGCGGCCTCGAACAACTCGAGAAGCTGGGGTTCTTTAGCCTGCCCGCGCGAATCGCCGAAGAGGCGCTCCTGCTGCTCGAAGCCCCGAATTGCCCCGCCGCCCGCATGGACCTGCTCCTCTTGCCGGGTCAAATGATCCTGCAGCTCCACGAAAGCATCGGCCACCCGATCGAGCTTGATCGCATCCTCGGGGACGAGCGCAATTATGCGGGTGGGAGCTTCGTCACCTTGGACATGTTCGGCCACTACCGTTACGGATCGGAGTTATTAAACGTGACCTTCGACCCTGCCCGCCCGGAGCAGTTTGCGAGCTACGCCTTCGATGACGAGGGCAGCGCGGCGGAGCGCCAGTACTCGATCCGGGCGGGTATCCTCGAACGGCCCCTCGGTGGTCATGCGTCACAGGCCCGAGCCGGGATCGCCGGGGTCGCATGCACGCGCGCCGAACACTGGCACCGCCCGCCGATCGATCGGATGGGCAATCTCAATATCGAGCCTGGCACGAGCCCGATTGAGGCGCTGGTACGGGACATCGAACACGGGATCATGATGGACACCAATCGCTCTTGGTCCATCGATGACCAGCGAAACAAGTTTCAGTTCGGCTGTGAGTGTGGGTGGGTGATTAGAGACGGAGAGGTAAAAGGCCTGGTAAAAAATCCCAATTATCGCGGCACTTCCGCGACCTTCTGGCGCAACCTTGGCGCGGTGGGCGATGCTGGCACCCGGCGGGTAATGGGGCTCTCGACCTGCGGGAAAGGCGAACCGAACCAGACCATCCATGTCGGGCACGCGGCGCCCGCCTGTGTCTTCCGCGACGTCGATGTCTTCTCGAATGCATGATGCGCGCGGGCAATTCGAGTCCGTGCGTGCCATGGCGGCCGCGCTCACGCGGACGGACGAAGTCTGTTTACTGAACTTCTTGGGCGAAGATTCGGATTTCGTGCGCCTGAGCCGCGGACGGATCCGGCAGGCCGGCCACGTATTGCACAGTGAGCTGCGCGTGTGTTTGATCCGGGGCCGGCGCCAGACCCAGGGCGCCTGTACCCTGACCCACGATCTCACGCACAATCGCTCGCGCCTGGAGAAGCTGTTTTGCGAGCTGCGGTTACAACTCGATTTCGTCCACGATGATCCCTATTTGCTCTATGCCACTGCCGTATGCAGCACCGAGGATCACCGCCACTCTGACTTACCGGACAGTCAACACGCGCTCACGGAAATCCTGGCGGCGGCGGTAGGGCTCGATCTCGTGGGACTGTGGGCAAACGGGACCCTGTATCGAGGATTTGCGAACAACCTCGGGCAGACGAATTGGTTTTCTACCGGGAGCTTTCATTTGGATAGCAGTTGCCATATCGATAACGGGCAATCCGTTAAGCTCGGCTACGCGGGTCAGGCCTGGCAGAGCGAGGACTTGCGGCGAGCGGTTGGGCGGGTCCGGGAACACCTTGAGGTGTTATACAGACCGCCCAAGGCCCTCGCGCCGGGGCGCTATCGCGCTCTCCTTGCGCCTCAGGCTCTCGGCGAAATCCTTCGACTGGCGGGTTGGGGAGGATTTAGCTTGAAAAGCTTGCGCACCGAGCACGCACCGTTAATCAAACTCATGCGCCATGAGAAGGCTTTGCATCCGAGCGTCACGCTCGTGGAGGAGCATGCGCGCGGTCTAAATCCACAATTTACGTCCTCGGGTTTTCAAAAACCCGGTGCGGTAAGCCTGATCGAAAGCGGCCGTTTCGTCGAATGTCTCGCCGATCAACGCAGCGCGGCTGAATATGGGACCGCGCTCAACGCCGAAACCGAAACGCCCATGTCGCTGGTCATGGAAAGCGGGCGGCTCCCTTCGTCCTTGGATCTCCTGGAAGAACTCAAGACAGGACTTTATATCGGCAACCTTTGGTATTGCAACTTTTCCGATCGTCACGACTGCCGCGTGACCGCAACGACGCGATTCGCATGCTTCTGGGTCGAGGGCGGAGTGCTTCAGGCCCCGATCACCACGATGCGCATGGATGAAACCCTCTATCATCTCTTGGGCGACGGACTGGCCGGGCTCACCGCCGAGCGGGAACTTATCATCGACCCCGGGACCTATGAGTGGCGCTCCACGGCAAGCATGCTGCTTTCGGGAGCGTTGATAGACGGCGTGACTTTCACCATGTAACACCGGTCCAGGATACGGCCCGAATCCGACGCCGGTTCCGCACGCTGGAATCGAGGCTCTGTGATACGAGTCGCATTCGGTGCTTATCATTGACGATGCACCGATTTAGCCCCTATAGATTTCGCTTCGCGATCCGCTACGTTAGCGGCCCGCGGCAAGCGCCTCGCGATCGTCCAACCGTCTTACGGCGCCAACCCAGCAGGTAAAAACGCCTCGCAACAGCGACTACCGGGCGGCACGCGCAGCAGAAATTGCGCGGTCCGCGGCTTCCGATATCGGCGCCGTTTGCGAAGCATCCACCGAAATCCCACTTCTATTGGAAGGAGTCCTATGCTGAAGAAACTATTGTTTGCTTCCCTGTTCCTGTTCAACGCCCTTGTCTTTGCCGGAGAGTCTGTTAATATCAACAGTGCGGACGCCGCAACCCTGGCAAACGCACTCCAAGGCATAGGGCCGGCCAAGGCCGAAGCGATCGTCGCGTATCGGGAAAAGCACGGGCCGTTCAAGTCCGTGGACGATCTTGTGATGGTCCAAGGCATTGGCGAGAAGACCGTCGAGATGAACCGCGAGAGTCTTGACGCCAGTATGCCCAAGAGCACGCAGTAACCGCAAAGCGGTCCGGAATTGCTGTCCTTTGCAAAGGCGCTGAGGGCAGCAATTCCACTTGTCTCTCGCGGTAATCCCACCCCAGCCCAGAGCTCGTGAAAAAATCTACTGCGACGATTCTTTCACAAGCTCTCAGCCACCGCCCTGCATCCTGGCCCCAGATCTAGTAACTGAGTAAGATACCCGCGGCGGGAAGAACACCGCAATGCCCTGCCACGGGGTTCTTCCAGGTTCTCAGGCTTAAGCTTATTTGATAATCTCTTGGGCTTGCAGCCCACGGAGTCTTACCATGTTTAAGAAAGATATGACTATTGCCGGTTACGATGATGCAATCTGGAATGCCATGGAGGGCGAACGCCGCCGGCAGGAAGATCACATCGAGCTTATCGCTTCCGAAAACTATACCAGCCCGCGGGTGCTACAGGCCCAAGGTTCGGTGCTGACGAATAAATACGCGGAAGGCTACCCCGGTAAACGCTACTACGGGGGTTGCGAGTACGTCGATATCGTGGAACAGCTTGCCATAGACCGCGCCAAGCAGTTGTTCGGCGCCGGCTTTGCCAACGTGCAGCCGCATTCCGGATCGCAGGCCAACGGGGCGGTGTATCTCGCGCTCTTGACCCCCGGCGACACGATTATGGGTATGAGTCTCGCCCACGGCGGGCACCTAACCCACGGCGCCAGCGTCAATGTGTCGGGTCGAATATTCAGGGCCGTGCAGTACGGTTTGAATACCGAAACCGAAGAGATCGATTACGACCAAGCGGAACGCCTCGCCCTTGAGCACAAACCGAAGCTCGTGATGACCGGATTCTCGGCTTACTCGCGGATCGTCGACTGGCAACGTTTTCGGGATATCGCCGATCAAGTCGGCGCCTACCTGGTCTCCGATATCGCCCATGTGGCCGGTCTCGTGGCCGCGGGCCTCTACCCGAGCCCGATCAATATTGCCGATATCACCACCACCACCACCCATAAGACACTGCGCGGCCCGCGCGCGGGTCTCATCATGGGCCGGGATAACCCCGAGATCGAAAAGAAGATCAACTTTATGGTTTTCCCCGCCTATCAGGGGGGGCCGCTCATGCACGTCATCGCCGCCAAGGCCATCGCCTTCAAGGAGGCGATGCAACCGGAGTTCAAGGCCTACGCCGAACAGGTCATCAGGAACGCAAAAACCATGGTGCAGGTGTTCTTGCAGCGCGGCGTCAAGGTGGTTTCCGGTGGCACCGACAATCACCTGTTCTTGATCGACCTCGTCGCTAAGGGGCTCACCGGCAAGGAACTGGACGCGGCATTGGGCCGCGCCCACATCACGGTGAACAAGAACGCCGTGCCGAATGATCCGCAGCCGCCGTTTGTTACCAGCGGGATACGCATTGGCTCTCCGGCGGTGACGACGCGCGGATTCAAACAAGTCGAGTGTGCGCAGGTCGCCGCTTGGATTTGTGAGATCATCGAGAACATTAAGAGCGACGCGGTGATCGCGCGCATTAAAGGGGAGGTCGCTGAGTTATGCCGACGTTTCCCCGTCTACGGCAACTAGACGCGGTCTCACTTTCCGCGACGGGCGGCGCACGCGTCGCGAAATTTGCGGCGGGTAGGGGAAGCGCTCGCCCCGAGCCTCGCGGAAGGCGGTAGCGTGCGTTGCCCGTTCTGTAGCGAGCCCGAGACCCGCGTCATCGATTCCCGGCTCGTGGGTGACGGCGATCAGATCCGGCGCAGACGCGAATGCACGGCTTGCCAAGAACGCTTTACGACTTACGAAGCGGCGGAGTTGAACCTGCCGCGCGTCATCAAGTCCGATGGGCGCCGGGAACCCTTTAGAGAGGAGAAGCTTCGCACCGGTCTGCTGCGTGCGCTCGAAAAGCGCCCAGTGTCGAGCGAGCGCGTCGAGCATGCCCTCGCCGAGATCAAACGAAGATTGCGCTCCAACGGTGAGCGGGAGGTGGCCTCGCGGCTCATCGGAGATCTGGTCATGTCAGAGTTGCGGTCCCTGGACCGCGTCGCCTTCGTGCGTTTCGCCTCCGTGTACCGGAGCTTCCAAGACGTCCAAGCTTTCGTCGACGAGATCGAGCGTCTCGGGAAGGACCCCGCGAGTTAGATCCCCGTGCCTGATTTCTCCGCGGAGGACTATCGGTTCATGGCGCGCGCCTTGTCGCTGGCGCGCCGCGGCCTGTGCACAACCCATCCCAATCCCCGGGTTGGCTGTGTCCTTGCGCACCACGGTCTTATCCTCGGCGAGGGTTGGCACCGGCTTGCGGGTGAACCCCATGCGGAAGTGCTGGCCCTCAACGCCGCGGGAGAACGCGCGCGGGGCGCGACCTGTTATGTCAATCTGGAACCTTGCTGCTTCCATGGTAAAACGTCCGCGTGCACGGATGCGCTGATTCGAGCCGGCGTCGCGCGCGTCGTCGCCGCGACGCTCGATCCCAACCCGCGGGTCAACGGCCACGGTTTGCTCGCCTTAGAGCAAGCCGGAATACCTGTACAGACCGGCGTGCTGGCGGAGCAGGCGATCGCGCTGAACCGCGGGTTCATCAAACGCATGCAACACGGCCTGCCTTTTGTGACCTCCAAGATCGCGATCAGCATCGATGGCCGAGTCGCGCTCCACTCCGGCGCCAGCCAATGGATCACCTCCGGTCCGGCGCGCGCGGACGTGCAGCGTTTAAGGGCGCAAAGCAGCGCCGTCATGACCGGCATCGGCACGGTGCTGGCGGATGATCCCGTGCTCACGGTGCGGAGCCCTTTCCGAGCGGCGGAATTACCCCAACCCGTGCGCGTTGTTCTAGACTCCAGGTTGCGATTTCCGGGGACTGCGAAGATGCTGTGTGAACCGGGCCGCGTTTTGGTTCTTACGGGGAACGGCGAGCGGGATGAGTTCGCGACGGGCATTGCCGACGGCGCCGAGATCATTGTATGTGCGATGCGCGGAGAGCGTCTCGATCTCGAATCGGCGCTCAACCATCTCGGAAGACTGGAGCTCAATGAGATCCTGGTCGAAGCGGGGCCCACCCTTAACGGCGCCTTACTGCAAGCCCGTCTCGTCGATGAGATCGTTATCTATATCGCCCCCAAGCTGATGGGAAGTGAAGCGCTGCCGATGGCGCGCCTCGACACGATCGCAACGATGGCGGAATGCATCGAACTGTCGATCCTCGACACCCGCGCCATAGGACCCGATGTGCGGGTGATCGCGCGGGTAAACTATCGCCACAAGCTCTGAGTGGCGAGCCATCATCGTCCCATGTTTACAGGAATCATCCAAGCGCTAGGACATGTCATTGCGTTGCAATCCGGTCACGGCACGACCCGCCTCTCGCTCGATCCGGGGCAACTCGACCTGAGCGGCCTCCAAAGCGGTGATAGCCTGGCGGTGAACGGATGCTGCCTCACGGTGCTCAGCAATCGTGGCCGCCGTATCGACATGGACTTATCGCCAGAGACACTCGCTCGAACGACGCTAGGCCAGCTCCGGCCCGGCGCCCGGGTAAACCTGGAGAAAGCCCTCGCCCTGGGTGGACTCCTCGGCGGCCACATCGTGACCGGTCATGTGGATGGCATGGGCGCGATTACGGATCGCATTCAGGATGGATCCACGGTTCGGCTTAGAATCGGCATACCGGATGCGTTGGCGAAATACCTGAGCCGCAAGGGTTCCGTTGCCGTGGACGGCGTGAGCCTCACCGTCAACGATGCCGCGGGGGCCGCATTCGATGTTATGCTTATCCCGCATACGCTCCAGGCGACCGTTGCCGGCGGGTATCGCGCCGGGATGGCCGTTAATATCGAAGTCGACCTCATTGCGCGTTATGTCGAACGGCTGCTTTTGGCGTCCGCTGACGTCCGCTGACGTCCTCTAAATACAATAACTTACATTCATAACCCGTCCGTAGTCGTCCGCTGGCGTCCGTTGACAGCCGCTCTCTGATGACGGTATCCTTGACGGTATCGGGCTGTTTCCGCCTACACAATACCGTCACGACCCCATGCTTTCAGATACCAAGGCCCGCCAAGCTCGGCCGCGCGAGAAGCCTTACAAGCTCGCCGATCAGGGCGGGTTGTACCTGCTGGTTTCGCCTACCGGCGCCAAGTCATGGCGGTACGACTACCGGCTTCATGGGCGGCGGGAAACGCTGACGCTAGGCTCTTATCCCGAGTTGGCGCTTGCCGAGGCGCGTGAGCGGCACTTGAGGGCGCGCAAGCGTGTAGCGCAAGGCGAGAGCCCGGCACAGCAGAAGCGCACCGATAAGCGCGCCGCAGTAGAGGCCGCAGCCGGCACCTTCGAGGCCGTGGCCGAGAAGTGGTATGGCGCTAAGGCCCCGCATCGGTCTAGATCCTGGCGCGAGTCTACCCGGCGCTGGCTCGATAAGGAGCTGTACCCGTCCGTCGGTAACAAACCCCTTGGAGAGATCACCCCCGCCGATGTGCTGGCCGTCATGAAGGCGATGGAGGCCAGAGGGGCCGGGCGATCGGCGTCTTACGTCCGCCTTCTAGTGTCGCAAGTCTACCAGCACGCCATCCGTAACCTGCTTGCGGACTACGATCCGGCGCAGAGCCTGCGCGGGGCGCTGGTTATGCCGGGTGCCAAGCACCGTGCGCCGCTTCTTTCTCGCGACATCCCGGCCTTCATCGAGGCACTCGATGCTGATCCTGGTAAGCTTCAAGTGAGACTGGGAATCAAGCAGCTTCTCCTCACCTTCGTGCGTAAGCAAGAACTTGTGCAAGCGACGTGGGACGAGGTGGACTTTGCGCGCGCCGAGTGGCGCATCCCCGCCGAGCGCAGGAAGATGCGCGATCCGCATATCGTGCCGTTGTCGCGCCAGGCGCTGGAGTGCTTCCGTGATCTCCAGCAGGTGGCCTGCGGGTCAAGGTATGTACTGCCCCATCATGGGAGCTTGGACAAGCCGATGGGATCCAACACAATCAACAAGGCGTTCGATCGTATGGGCTATCGCGGGCGCTTCACGCCGCACGGGCTGCGGGCGACGGCGAGCACGCTACTGAACGAGATGGGGTTCCGGCCGGACGTGATCGAGCGCCAGCTTGCGCATACGGAGCGCAATCGGATCCGGGCCGCCTACAACCGCGCCGAGTACATGGACGAGCGGCGGCGCATGATGCAGGCGTGGGCGGACTACTTGGACAGCCTGAAGGCTGGGGCGGAGTTGATCCCGCTTAGGGCAAGGCGCTAGCAGGCGTTAGAGGGAATCGCTAAACTCCTTCACGCGGACAGCATCGTGACAGCAATAATGTATAGACCTGGGCAAAAGGCGCCAATCTCCGGAATATACGAGGTCGTCAATGAACTGGGGACGCCCGTTGGACAAACAAGGCCAATCAATGCAGGCCACGTGTTCCCGCCCGTCCCTAATCCGGGTGAACAATACAGGCTAAAGCAAGAGGTCAAGCCCATCTTCACCAGCGTGGCTTCTAAGGCAGTGATAGACGAGACAACGTCCACGTTCGCCGTCGTCATCAAGCGCCTTGCCGACAAGTAAGCGGCACTATCGCGTTACCTGGGAAGATGCTCTTGAGTCTCACGCTGCCGCCTTGGAAGCGGGGGGCTGCCCGGGCATATTAAATAGAGGGCTTATCGAATCTGCACTGGCCCGGCCCTACGATGGCTGGCACCGTTTGATCCATCAAAAAGCCGCCGCTTTAGTTCATTCGTTTGTCAAGAATCACGGATTTGCGGATGGCAACAAGAGGACAGCCTTGTATGTGGCAGATCTTCTTACCGTAGGAGCGGGTATCGTCTCTTTGCTGAGGCGCAAGACATGGAAGACATGATCCTGGCCGTCGTTGAAGATCAGATGAATTATTCCTCGCTGGAGGAGTGGTTCAAGGAGCGCCTAACCCGTTGCCCGTATCGCTAGAGCCAATGATCCGGCGGGCTTGATACCCCCCTTTCCCCTATCCTCCCTAAAAAAACGCAACACCGCCACAAGCCAAGCGTGGCGCGGCTTTCCGGGCGATTTCAAAGCGCCACACGAAACGCCACAAAGCATCGCGGAGTATTATCTATCGGGCTCAGACTGGTTGCCGATTGACCTACTTTCGCCGACGGATTGCCCAAAGTGAATCTGCGTCAGATACAAATAAGATCCTTCTGACAGCCAGCACATCGACAGGGCCAATCGCAGGAGGGTTTCCTTTCCCGGTGAACCCTGTAGCGAAGACGGTCCAACTTCCATCCTTCTCTATTCTGGAAATCGTCGCGTCCTGTGGATTCGTCAGGAAAAATGAGCCATTCCAGAACTCAAGCCCTACAGGCCCGAAGGGTGTGAATCCTGTCACACGCTGAATGATTAGTCCGTTCTCGTCAAGCTCCAGGACCTCACCTAAATTGTGCTCGGCCACCCAAAGATGACCATTACCATCGAACGCTAGGCGTTGCGGGTTGTTCAGGCCAGTTGCGAAAACATCGAGTGAGCCATCCTGGTGCAGAATCAGAATTCGGCCAACGCCAGCCTGAGAGAAGTAGAGATCCCCATCAAACTGCACCAGGGATCGCTTGGTGTCAGATTCCCTTTCAAACTGGCCGGGAAACGACAGCCCCGTGATGAATGGCGTCACGACTCCATCTAGCGTTACGTGATAGACGTCATTTGTCGAGACAAGAAGACTCCTGTCTCGCAGGATAGCGATACCGTCTTGGTACAAGAGATTCGTAGTGATTTCAGACCTGCTCCCGTCAGGATGAAACCAATGTATCCGTCCGATACCCGTATCGTGATAGTCCAAGACGAAGAGATTGCCCCGCCGGTCAGTGGCCATACCGTTTCCGGCGCCAAGGCCAGAAGCAACTTTCTCGATTACGTACCTAGGATCGGTAAGCGTTACCTCTGCCTGTGCCGAGAAGGCCAACATGCAAGTGAGTAATAGTTTGAGAAACGCCCCCACCCTGAAATTGTTCCGAAGCGACATGATCATCGTCTCGCCCGTCGTGATCCTACGGTAACAACTACCTTCCCGAGCCTGGCGTGCAGTCAGTAATGAGGTGCTTAGCGGCCGCGCCGGCGCGCTGGAGCTGGCTCGTATATATCCGCTCGATACGCTCGCCCCACCACGATTCGAGCGATTTGACATGGGTCAGGAGGATTCGATCTCGCCCCCATCCGGGATCCCACGATCCCACGGGGCAGACGGTATTCACTCCGATGGCTAAAAAGAACCCCGGCGTCGCGCTGTTCACGATGTAGCGCTCAGAGAGGTCTAGCGCGCGGGCAAAATGCCGCTCCCCCCATATCCAACCGCTGGACGGGGGGTAACAACGCAAGAACTTCTCACAATCAATAAGGCGTTCGTAAATCGTTGAATTTCCCGACATGTGCAGATAAGCCTGCGTACCTCTGTATGGTGGTTCCATCGTACCACACGCACAGAGCCGACGCATGTATACACGTACCTTCATAGCGCGGATTATTAACGTCCATCCCAATACCATCGCGAGATGGGAGGCCCGGGGGGTCATCGAGGCGGCGCAACGGGACTCTGCCGGGAGGCGCATCTATACCAACGACGACCTTGCGAATCTCCGGGAACTCGTTGGAACTCTTAGGCCCGGCCGGCCGGCATGCCAGGGCTGCGGTGCTCGGGCACCACGGCGATGACCAAGCTGATCCGGCTACCCGAGGTCGAGTCGCGTTGCGGACTCAAGCGATCCGCTATTTACACCCGAGTCAAACGCGGTGAATTCCCGGCGCCGATCAAGCTTGGCGGAGGACCTTCCATAGCGTTTGTATCTGACGAAATCGACGTCTGGATCGAGGCACAGATCCGAGCGAGCCGCACACCCGGATGACCGATTCGGTGATGCCACCCGATCACAGCGCGGCTTTGGAGGCTGCGCGCGAGTCGGCCTTTACGACGGCCGCCGGGATGCTGGCCGAGCCGGTGATTGCCGAAGTCCGGAACCGCCAGCAGCCCACCGACATCACGATCTCCTATCGCCGGGTCTCGGATATCGAGGCGAAGCCGATCCGCTGGCTATGGCCGGGGCGGATAGCGCGAGGGAAGGTCACAATGCTGGCCGGCCATCCGGGGCTTGGGAAGAGCCAAGTTACGGTGAGCATGGCGGCTGTAGTCTCCACGGGAGGGCTTTGGCCTGTGGATCGGTCGCAGTGCGAGCAAGGGTCGGTAATTATCCTGTCGGCCGAGGATGATGCGGCAGACACGATCCGGCCGCGCCTTGAAGCCGCGGGCGCGGATCTAGATCGATGCTACGTCGTGACCGCTGTTCGCGAGCGTAAGAAGGACGACGCCCTGGTCACAAGGTCATTTAACCTCGCTGCGGACATTGAGCTGCTGCGCCGTATGGCCGGGATGCTGGGTGACGTTGCGCTTATCGATATCGACCCCATCACGGCCTATCTAGGCGGGATTGATTCGCACAAGAACGCTGACGTAAGGGTGTAGGTCTCAAACTGATCATCAGTGTACCCTGGTGCCAGGGAATGCAACGACGTTATCCGGAGCCGCGACGTGGGCACGGTAGGTTTGCGCGAGCAACCGCCAGCCGTTATCGAAGCGCTGGC
>JBOIDL010000021.1:0-29137 GCA_050740435.1 Gammaproteobacteria bacterium | reverse complement strand
TGCGCCGGTATTTAGGATCGGTCGTGCCGGCGGGAGATAATTTCTTTGCGGCTCTGAATTCGGCGGTCTTCACGGACGGTTCGTTCTGCTACGTGCCGAAGGGCGTGCGGTGCCCGATGGAGCTGTCAACCTATTTCCGCATCAATGCCGCCAACACGGGCCAATTTGAACGTACCTTGATCATCGCCGAGGAAGGCAGCCATGTCAGTTATCTCGAAGGTTGTACGGCGCCCATGCGCGATGAGAACCAATTGCACGCGGCGGTGGTCGAGCTGGTGGCCCTGGATAACGCCCAGATCAAATATTCGACGGTGCAGAACTGGTATCCCGGGGATGAGAACGGCAAGGGCGGGATCTATAACTTCGTGACCAAGCGGGGGGAGTGCCGCGGCCACAACTCGAAGATCTCTTGGACCCAGATCGAAACGGGATCGGCGATCACCTGGAAATACCCGAGTTGCGTGCTCAAGGGCGATCACAGTATCGGCGAGTTTTATTCGGTGGCGTTGACCAATCATTACCAGCAAGCCGACACCGGGACCAAGATGGTCCACCTCGGCCGCAACACGCGCAGCACGATCATCTCGAAGGGAATTTCCGCGGGCCGAGGCAGGAACGCTTACCGCGGGCTCGTGCGGATCGCCAAGAGCGCCGCGAACGCCCGCAACTATACGCAGTGTGATTCGCTCCTCATGAGCGATCGCTGCGCCGCGCATACCTTTCCGTACATCGAGGTCAAAAACCCTAGCGCGCGCGTGGAACACGAGGCGACAACCTCCAAGATCAGCGAGGATCAATTATTTTATTGCCGTCAGCGCGGCATCGCGGCAGAAGACGCAATCAATATGATCGTCAATGGTTTCTGCAAAGAGGTTTTCAAAGAGTTGCCCATGGAGTTCGCGGTCGAGGCCCAGAAGCTGCTGAGCGTGAGCCTGGAAGGGGCGGTCGGTTGAGCGGCTGCGTGTCCGGCGCCTAGGAATCGTATCTAGTATGCTGACGATCTCGAACCTGCATGTGTGTGCAGACCGGAAACCGATCCTGCGCGGGATCGACCTCGATGTCCGCCCGGGCGAAGTGCACGCCATCATGGGCCCCAACGGGTCTGGGAAGAGCACTCTCGCCCATGTGCTGGCCGGTCGCGACGTGTACGAGGTCACGCAAGGGACGGTGGTTTATGATGGCGCCGATCTCCTGGCGATGCCACCGGAGGACCGCGCCCGCCGGGGGATGTTCCTGGCCTTTCAATACCCGGTCGAGATCCCCGGTGTCAATAACGCCTATTTCCTCAAGGCGGCTCTCAACGCGATGCGCAGATACCGCGGCCTAACGGAACTTGACGCCGTCGAGTTCCTCAGTCTCGTCAGGGAAAAGATGAAGCTCGTTCATCTCGATGAAGCACTGCTCAAACGCTCGGTGAATGAGGGCTTTTCCGGTGGAGAGAAGAAACGCAACGAGATTTTCCAGATGGCGGTGTTGGAACCGCGCTTGGCGATCCTCGATGAAACCGACTCGGGATTGGATATCGACGCCTTAAAGATCGTGGCCGAAGGAGTTAACCGCCTTCGGAGCCGTGACCGAAGCATCATCGTCGTGACCCATTATCAACGGCTCTTGAACCATGTCTTACCCGATGCCGTGCACGTCCTGTCGGAGGGCCGTATTATCAAGTCGGGCGAACGCGATCTGGCGCTCGAGCTGGAAGAACGCGGTTACGATTGGCTCCGGCCAAGCGCGCTGGCATGACTGGGACTATGGCCAGCCACTATGCGGAGGAGCTCGCTCGCGCCGAGGCCGGGCTGGCCGGTGCGGATAGCGGATGGTTCAGAGCCGCGCGCAGGCGGGCCTTGACGCACTTCGGCCGGATCGGATTTCCGACCCCAAAGGACGAAGAATGGAAATACACCAGTGTTGCGCCGATCGAACGACGGTCCTTTCGCCTTGCTGGGCATCCACGGAACGGCCAGGATGTCGCGGAGCTCGATCGACTGCGGCTGATCGAGGCGCACGAATTGGTATTCGTCAACGGCCATTATTCGGCCCCGTTGTCGCGGCTTGCGTCCCTGCCGGCGGCGGTGAGCGTCGCGCCCCTGAGCGAGGCGTTGCCACAGCAGAGCTTGCAAGAACACATAGAGCGCCAGGCGGAACAACCCGGCAATGGGTTTACGGCACTGAATGCCGCCCTCTTCAGCGACGGCGTGCATATACGCGTCGGCTCCGGGGCCACACTGAAGACAACGCTACATCTGCTGTTTATCAGCACCGCCCCTGACGGCCCGACCGCCTCTTTCCCGCGGGTATTTATCGAAGCCGGGGCGAACACACAGGTGCTCATCATCGAGCATTACGCCGGCCTCACCCCCGAGGAGTATTTCACCGATGCGCTCACGGAAATTAATGCGGGGCCGGGGGCAACGGTCGAACACTACAAGTGGCAAATGGAGGGTGCGAGGGGTTATCACATCGGCCGGATGCTGGTTCATCAGCAGCGTGAGAGCCGTCTCACCTCCTATTCGGTGTCGCTCGGGGCCGCGCTCGCCCGCCATGATATCGCGGTTAGCCTGGCCGGCGAAGGCGCGGAGGCGAGCTTGAACGGCCTCTTCATGGCAGAGGGACGCCAGCACGTGGATCACCATACCAGCATCGATCACCAGCAGCCCCACACAACCAGCGCCGAGTACTACAAGGGCGTGCTGGCCGGCCATGCGCGCGGGGTCTTTGACGGCAAGGTCGTGGTCCGTGAAGGCGCGCAAAAAGCCGATGCGGAGCTGACCAATAAAAACCTGATCCTCTCCGAGCATGCCGAGATGGACACCAAGCCCGAGCTTCAGATCTACGCCGATGACGTCAAATGCAGTCACGGCGCCACCGTCGGGCAGTTGGACGAGGACGCCTTGTTCTATTTGAGATCGCGCGGGATCGAATATCCCGAAGCCAGGGCGCTGTTGACTTACGCCTTTGCCGATGACGTTGTCGCGCGCATTGCGATCGAACCGATGCGTCACGCGATCGAGCGTCATCTCACGGCCCGCTTGCCGCGCGCGGCCTTCGTTAAGGAGCTTTTATGACCGTGCCTAGCTATTCGGTTACCGCCGTGAACGGCGCCGTCGATGGATCGGGACTCGCCGCTCGGCGTCAAGACTTTCCGATCTTCGAACGGTGCCTGCGCGGCCAACCGCTGGTCTATCTCGACAACGCCGCCACGACGCAAAAACCGCGCGCCGTGATCGAGGCGATTGCCGGCTATTATCACGAGTGCAATTCTAATATCCACCGCGGGGTGCATACGCTCAGTCAAGAAGCGACCGAGCTGTTCGAGGAGGCGCGGGTCAAGGTCCAACGATTTATCCATGCCGCCCACAGCCGCGAGATCATCTTCGTGCGCGGCACCACCGAGGCGATCAACCTGGTGGCGCAGTCTTACGGGCGCCCGCAGTTGAAGCCCAGAGACGAGATTTTGATCACCGCGATGGAGCATCATTCGAACATCGTGCCCTGGCAATTGCTGTGCGAACAGACTGGGGCGGTGCTCAAGGCCGTGCCGATGAACGATGCCGGCGAGCTGTTGCTCGATGAGTATCTCAGGCTCCTCGGCTCGCGTACGCGCATGCTAGCATTAACTCATGTCTCGAACGCATTGGGGACGATCAACCCGATCCGGGAAATGATCGATCATGCGCATGCGCATGGAGTTCCGGTGCTGGTCGATGGCGCGCAAGCCGTGGCGCATATGCCCGTGGACGTCCAGGCTCTGGATTGCGATTTTTACGCCTTTTCCAGCCATAAGATCTTCGGGCCGACAGGAATCGGGGTGCTCTACGGTAAGACCGCGTTGCTTGAAGTCATGCCGCCCTACCAAGGCGGCGGCGACATGATCAAGAGCGTCACCTTGACTAAGACGCAATTTAACGATCTGCCCTATAAATTCGAGGCGGGCACCCCTCACATCGCCGGCGCAATCGGCCTCGGCGCCGCTCTGGATTATGTACAGGAAATCGGTTTCGAGCCGATCGGCCGGCACGAAGACGAGCTGCTCCGGTATGCAGCCAAGCGGATCGCGGGCCTTCACGGGGCACGCATCATCGGCACCGCGCGCGAGAAGGCCAGCGTGCTGTCGTTTGTATTGGAGGGTATTCATCCCCACGATCTCGGCACGGTGCTCGATTGCCAAGGGATCGCCATCCGCACCGGGCATCATTGTGCGATGCCGGTTATGGAGCGCTTCCAGGTCCCGGCCACCGCGCGCGCCTCGTTTGCCTTCTATAATACCGTCGCGGAGGTCGATCGTCTGTGCGCAGCCCTTCGGGATGCACAGCGGATGTTAGGGTAATGTTCGACCTGCGCGCTTTGTATCAAGAGGTCATCATCGACCACAACCGGCATCCGCGTAACTGCCGCCGGCTGGACAGTGCCGATCGTATCGCGGAAGGCTACAATCCCCTCTGCGGGGACCGGCTCACGGTGTATGTCAAGCTGCACGAGGGCGTCGTCGAGGACGTTAGTTTTGAAGGTAGCGGGTGTGCAATCTCCGTAGCGTCGGCCTCGTTGATGACCGAGCATATCAAAGGCAAGACCGCACACGAGGTGGACCGGCTTTTCGCGCGCTTTCGCTCCATGGTTACGGACGCAACACCAACCGAAGAGGCCCTTGGAAAGCTCGAAGTACTCGCCGGGGTGCGCGAATTTCCAGCGCGCGTCAAATGCGCGACCTTGGCCTGGCACACTCTCAAGTCGGCCTTGTCTAATGAGCATAGCACGGTGACTACCGAATAGACGCAGATGTATTACAGCAACGATGCAGTCACCCTGAGCCGCGACTGTCAGGCGATCCTCATTCCGGCCGGTGATCCGGTGACATTGACGGCGGGGAGCGTCGTCTCCGTCACGCAAGCCCTCGGCGGCAGTTATACGCTGTACGCCGGCGGTAACCTGGTGCGGATCGCGGGCCGTGATGCCGATGCAATCGGCTACGATGCTATTCCAGAACCCGTAGCGTCTCAGGAGGCCACCGATGGGAGCGTCGATGAAGCGCTGATTTGGGCGCAATTGCGGACCTGTTACGATCCGGAGATCCCCGTCAACATCGTTGACCTGGGCTTGGTGTATGATTGCGCCATCAAGCCGCTTGAGGGTGCCGGCAACCGCGTTGACATTCAGATGACGCTGACCGCGCCGGGGTGTGGCATGGGCGGGGTGCTGGTGGAGGACGTACGCCAAAAAATCGCCACCGTCCCAAATGTTAGCGAGGTCGATGTGGCGCTGGTTTTCGATCCGCCCTGGAGCTACGAAATGATGTCGGAGGCCGCCCGGTTGGAAACCGGGATGTACTGAAGAGGTTGTGAAGGAATCGTAGCGAGCACGCGACGCAGCGATCGGGATGCGCAGTAGATTTATTCACAACCTCTGAGAACCTGTGTCAACCTGGGTTGATGTGGCGCCCGCGGGCGAAGTGCCGCCGGGCGATCGGCGTGTTGTCAATGTCGATGACACCTTGATCGCGGTTTTCAATCTTGACGGCGAGTACTTCGCGATTCAGGATCTCTGTACCCATGATGGAGCGCCGCTTGCGGGAGGCATTCTAGACAGGGATCAGGTGATCTGCCCGCGTCATGGCGCGCGGTTTTGCGTGAAGACAGGCGCGGCGCTCACCCCGCCCGCCTATGAACCCGTGAGCAGGTATCTCGTGCGCGTGCACGCGGGCGTCATCCAAGTGTACGGTGATCCCGTCGCTTAGCCGTCCAGATGCTCGGTGCGGAGCACCACTAAGACACAAAAAAGAGTTTAACGATGCACAAACACACCTTATAATCTATAGTAACAGCGTGGAGTATCCTATTCTTTATCAAGGATCTGTTCATGATCGTTGAACGTACGTTGTCGATTATCAAACCGGACGCGGTCACGAACAGGCATATCGGTGAAATCCTTGCCCGATTCGAGAAAACCGGTCTCACCGTGGTCGCGCTTAAGATGCTTACCGTGTCGCGGCAGCAGATCGAGCAGATCTATGGCATTCACGAAGGCCGGCCGTATTATCCGGACCTATTTCAGTTTATGGGCTCGGGGCCTTCGGTGGCAGTCGTGCTTGAGGGCGAAAACGCCATAGAAAAAAATCGCGCGATCATGGGCCATACCAACCCGGCGCTTGCCGCCCCCGGTACGATCCGGGCCGATTTCGGAACCGCCACGAATCGCAACGCGGTGCACGGTTCGGACGGTCCGCGGACCGCCCGCGCCGAGATCGCAAGCTTATTCGGGCCCGAAGAGTCTCAGTTATACTCGGCAGACGGTGAACAACGGTACCAATCTGCTCGGACTTGATCGCGACGCCATGGAAGGCTTCTTCGCCGGGCTCGGCGAGAAGTCCTATCGCGCCGGGCAAGTGCTGAAATGGCTGCACCAGTCGGGCGCCGAGGATTTTGCGGTCATGACCAATCTGGCGAAGCCGCTACGGGAACAACTACAAGACGTCGCTTCCATCGAATCACCTGTCGTGGTGCGCGAGCAGCACTCGGCGGACGGGACCCGCAAGTGGCTTCTGCGGTTGACCGGAGGGCATAGCATTGAGACCGTGTTTATTCCCGAGATCGAACGTGGAACGCTTTGCGTGTCCTCGCAAGTGGGATGCGCCCTCGATTGCAGCTTTTGCGCGACCGGTAAGCAGGGCTTCGATCGTAACCTGAGCCCCGCCGAGATCATCGGGCAGGTATGGGTCGCCGCCCGAACGTTGGGGCAGGTTCCGAAGGGTCCGCGGACCATCACCAACGTGGTGCTCATGGGGATGGGTGAACCGCTTTTGAACTTCACCAACGTGGTCACGGCGATGCAGCTATTGATGGATGATTTTGCTTATGGGCTGTCGCGCTGGCGTATCACCTTGAGCACCGCCGGCTTGGCGCCGGCCATCGACCGCCTGAAAGACGTCTGTCCGGTGAGCCTGGCGGTATCGTTGCATGCCCCCAATGATGCATTGCGGAATGATCTCGTACCGATCAACAAGCGCTATCCGATCGACGCTCTTTTGGCGGCTTGCCGCCGTTATGCCGACGCCACCGACAGCCGTATTACGTTTGAGTATGTGATGCTCGCCGGGATCAACGACTCGCCCGCATGCGCGCGCGAGTTGACGCGGCGGTTACGAGGGATCCCCGCCAAGGTCAACCTTATTCCGTTTAATCCTGTTTCGGGCGTCGACTACCGGCGATCCCCGCAGGCGGCGATCGACAAGTTTCGCGAGCTGCTGCTCGATGCGGGGATCCTCGCCATTACGCGCAAGACCCGGGGCGAGGATATCGAGGCGGCGTGCGGGCAGTTGGTCGGCCAGTTTATGCCGCGGGCCGCGAGACATCGCCTGCGGATGCCGGGAGGAGCCTAATATGAGCGCGCGCCGGTGGCGAAGGTTGTGCTGCGCAGCACTGCTGCTCTCTGGCTGCGCCACGAGCACGCCCAAGACCGAGGAATCCGAGGCTACGCACCGTAGGGCGGACAATTATGTTCAGCTTGGCATCGAGTATGCCAAGCAAGGGGACTACAATACTGCTGTTGCCAAGTTGCAGAAGGCCCTAGAAATCGAACCTGACGTCGCTAACGCGCATCATGTCATCGCTCTGGTTTATAACCGGACCGGTGACAAGCAGCAGGCGGAACAGTATTTCAAACGTGCGCTCGAACTTGATCCGAAAGATTCGCAAACGCTTAACGACTACGGTTTGTTTTTATGTACCGGGGGCAAGCATCAGGCAGCGGATGAGCTGTTTGCGCGCGCGCTGGCGAACCCCTCATACCCGACGCCCGAGATCGCACGCGCCAACGCGGGAGTGTGCGCTGCCCGGGCCCAAAACTATCCCCAGGCCGAGAAGTATTTGCGCGCCGCGTTGTCGGACAACCCAAGACTACCGACGGCGCTTCTGGAGATGGCGGACATCAGCTTTCGCTTCAACCGCTATCTACCGGCCCGGGGTTATTTGCAACGCTATCTGGAGAGTGCGCGGCACACCGCGCGCAGCCTGTGGCTCGGGATCCGCATCGAACGTCAACTCGGGGACCGTGATGCGGCCGCCAGTTACGCCTTAGCCTTAAAATCCAAATATCCCGACTCCGAAGAAACCCGTTTGTTCCTAGAAACGGAGGGTCAACCGTGACAGGACCGCAACCAAACAACGCGCCGGATAGCCTGACTACCGGCAAAAAATTGCAACAGGCGCGCGAGGCGTTACAGCTAAGCACCGGGGCGATTGCGCGCCAGCTTCGCCTCAAGCCCGACATCATCGAGGCGATCGAGGCTGACCGCTGCGACCGGCTTCCACCGGTCTATTTGAGAGGGCATATCAAAAACTACGCCCACATCGTGGGACTGGATCCCGAGGAGCTACTCGATGCCGGCAGCGAGATCGCATCCACTTCCATCGATTTTCAACCCTGTGCCAGTGTTCGGAAATCACTGTTCTCCACAGGGACACAGGATTACCTAAAGTTCGCCACCTATCTCATTGTCGGGACACTGGGTGTGCTCACGGCCGCCTCGTGGCGGACCCAAGACGCCGACACACCCTTGCCGCAGGAAAGCGCTGTCATCACCAACATCCCCGCCGAGCCGGCGCCCGAGCTCGCGCTACCGGCGGCGCAGACCAAGGTGACGCCCGAGTTGGCCGTCCCCGCCGAGACGCCGCATGTAAGCGTCGAGCCTCTGGCGGCAGCGATCACGCCGCCCGAAGCACCGGTTTATCCGGTAATAGTAACGCCGTTGGAAGACATCGCTCGCGCAGCTACGGAAGAGTTGCATCGTCTGGTGTTCGAGCTTTCAGGGGACTCCTGGACTGAAGTCAAGGATGCCGAAGGCGTGAAGCTCTATTCCAAACTTGCAACCGAAGGGCAAACCATACGCCTGGGGGGGCGCGCGCCCTTCAGCGTGGTGCTCGGAAACGCGCCGCGCGTGGCGGTGTTTTATAACGGTAGGCTGCTTGATATAACGCCTTGGTCACGCGGAGGCGTAGCACGGTTTAAGGTGGGCGGCGAAGGCGCCGGCGAGCCTCGGTAAGCGCTCGGGTTTCAAGTAACCTGGCGGTCAACATCGCCTGCGCGAAGCGCGGGCGGGCAGGGCCGGTAATGCACCCTGCAACTCAAGCGTGGGCGATCGATCAAATCCTAAAGTATCCCCAGAAAAAACCCGTTGAGTGAGCAGATGAAAGCGGTGCGGGGCATGAAGGACATCCTGCCCGCCGATGCCGCGCGTTGGCGGTATCTGGAGGAAACCGTACGCGCCGTGCTCGTGAGCTACGGCTATGAAGAGATCCGTCTACCGATCGTCGAGCACACCGCTCTCTTCCGGCGCTCGATCGGTGAGGACACGGACATCGTCGAAAAAGAAATGTATACCTTCGCGGATCGCAATGGGGATAGCCTCAGCTTGCGGCCCGAGGGGACCGCGAGCTGCGTGCGCGCGGGGCTTGAGCATGGTCTCTTCCATAACCAGATCCAGCGTCTCTGGTATGCTGGCCCGATGTTTCGCCACGAACGTCCGCAAAAAGGGCGCTACCGCCAGTTTCACCAGGTCGGTGCCGAAGCTTACGGCATGCCGGGCCCGGATATCGACGCCGAGATGATTTTCCTCGGCGCGCGCCTCTGGAGGAAGCTCGGGCTCGCGGATATCCGGCTCGAGATCAATAGCTTGGGTGATCGCGAGGCGCGGGCGAGCTACCGGCAAGCCCTGTTCGATTACTTTTCCGCGCATGTGGACGATATCGACGAAGACAGCAAGAACAGACTCCCCGGAAACCCTTTGCGCTTGCTCGACAGCAAGCATCCCGCGATGCAGGATCTCATCGCCGGGGCGCCAAGCTTGATCGGCTACCTCAATCCCGAATCCGCCCGCCATTTCACCGGGCTCCGCGGTTTGCTCGACGCCGTCGGTGTCGAATACAGCGTGAATCGGCGCCTGGTGCGCGGCCTCGATTACTACAACCGGACGGTGTTCGAATGGGTTACACAGCGCCTCGGTGCGCAGGGGACCATTTGCGCCGGAGGACGTTACGATGGCCTGGTGGAACAGTTCGGCGGCCGTCGCACGCCGGCGATCGGATTCGCGCTGGGCCTCGAACGCATCGTGGCGTTGCTCGAACCAGAAGCCGCGCCGGTGGCCACGCGGCCGCATGTCTATCTGATTGCCGTGGGGGAGGAGGCAGCCGCGTCGGCCTTGCGGCTGGCGGAATCCGTGCGGGAAGCCTGGCCCGGGCTGCGACTGATCGCCAACTGCGGCGGCGGTAGCTTTAAGAGCCAGTTCCGGCGCGCCGGCAAGAGCCAGGCCCATGTCGCTCTGATCCTAGGGGCGGAAGAAGTCCGCCAACGCACCGTCGGGGTTAAAGCCTTGGAGGAAGAAGGCCAACAAGTGACCGTTGCGCAAGGAGATCTCCAAGGTTACTTAGGGGAACTTCTGGCGCGGCGTGGTATCGTAGTCGGGCCGGTAAATTAGGCCTGCCGGCACGATCGCATCATCAACGCTAGCCGTGGAGATCGACGTGGACCCCTACGCATCCGAAAAAGAACAGATTGAGCTTATCAAAGATTGGTGGAAGAGGAACGGAATGCCGATCATCGGCGGTCTTTGCATCGGTCTGGGAGCAATCTACGGGTGGCGGGCCTGGCAGTCGCAGGTGAACACCCGGGCGAGTGAGGCCTCAACGGCGTACGAAGAGTTGCTAACCCACGTTGCCGGGCATCGGTCCGAATCCGCCAGCCGTGCCGCGCACAGGCTCGTAGAGAGCCACCAGGACAGCCAGTACGCGGTGTTTGCCGCGCTCATGCTGGCCCGCTTGGCGGTCGAGGCCGGTGATGTCGCCAAGGCAACGGACGATCTGCAGTGGGTGTTGGATCACGCCGGGAAAACCGAGTTGGAGCGAATAGCGCGTCTGCGCTTAGCGCGCCTTTACCTAGAGGAAGGAAAAGGCGCTCAAGCGGCGAGCGTGTTGGAAGGGCAGGGCGGGGCAGCCGACTCGGTCCTCCATAAGGAGACCGAGGGCGATGTCCTTCTTGCTCAGGGCAAAATTGAAGCGGCGCGCAAGGCCTATCGAGAGGCGCTGGCGGCCGCCGGCGCCGCGGGTTCGGATCCGTCGTTCGTGCAAATGAAGCTCGATGAGATCGGTGAGGCGGAGGCGTCGCGGCCCTGAGAGTTTGTGAAAAAACCTACTGCGCTTGGGATATCGCGTTGCATCCTCGGCGCGCCAAGCAGGGCCGCTCCCTGGCCCTGGCTTTCCGGCGGTGCTCGCAATCCTCATGTATTTCGCTGCTTGGTTGCCGGGGTGATCGCCATCCAGTTGCATGGCTGCGGGATCGAGACCTATGTTTCCGACTTCATGGCCGGCGAGGAGAATACCACGCCTCCCGCGCCCTTGACCGAATTCGAGCCGACTACCCAGATCGAGGAACTTTGGTCGGTCGATATCGGAGCAGGGACCGACGAGCACTATCTTAAGCTCGCGCCCGCGGTCGCCGGCGAAACGGTCTTCATCGCCGATCGCAACGGCGAGGTCTATGCCGTCGATATCAATAGCGGCGATACGCTCTGGGAGCGGGATACCGGCGCGCCCGTATCGGGGGGGCCCGGGATTGCCGAGGAAATGGTCTTGCTCGGAACCCAGGACGGTGAGGTGCTGGCCTTATCGCCGTCGGACGGGGCGCTCCGTTGGACCGCTTCGGTGTCGAGCGAAGTGTTATCTCCCCCGGCCGGGGAGGAAGGTATCGTTGTCGCACGCACCGTGGACGGCAAGCTATTCGGCATCGACGCAGCCAACGGGAAGCGGCTGTGGACCTACGATCGGCAAGTGCCGGTCCTGACGCTACGCGGGACCAGCGCCCCGATAGTGGTGACGGGGCTCTGCATCGCCGGTTTCGATAGCGGCGCCTTGGTTGCCCTTGAGCTCGCCACCGGCAAGGTCGCCTGGGAGATACAGATCGCCCAGCCGCGAGGCCGATCCGACCTCGAACGCATGGTCGACGTGGATGCCGATCTGCTGGTTTTCCGCGATACGCTCTACGTGGCCAGCTACCGCGGACGGGTGGCCGCGGTATCGATCGAGAGCGGCCGCGTCGAGTGGGACCAGGAGCATTCTTCGTATGCCGGAATGGGGGTGGATGCCGATAACCTCTACCTCGCCGATGATGAGAGCATCGTGTGGGCGCTCGATCGCTTTTCCGGCAGCTCCGGGTGGCGGCAAAAAAAATTGCGCGGCCGCGCGGCGACGGCGCCGGTGAGCGCCGGGGACTATGTCGTGGTCGGCGACTTGGAAGGCTACCTGCACTGGATGCGGCGCGACAGCGGCAGGCTCGCCGCCAGGGTACAAGTCGACGATGCGGCGGTCATCGTGCCCCCGGTGATAGTCAACGCCACTGTTATTGCGTATAGTTCCTCCGGCACCTTGAGCGCCTATCGCGCCGGATCCGAGTAGATGAGACCGGTCATCGCCATCATGGGCCGTCTCAACGTGGGCAAATCCACGTTGTTCAACCGCCTCACGCGTAGCCGCGACGCACTGGTCGCGGACGCCCCCGGGCTGACGCGCGATCGCATCTACGGGGCCGCGAGCCACCGAGGCCGCGCCTACCTGGCGGTCGATACGGGCGGCCTTAGCGACGATCCGCGCGGGCTCGGCGGGCTGGTCACCGAACAATCGTTGCGCGCCGCGCAAGAGGCCGATCTGGTCTTGTTCGTGGTCGATGCCCGGGAAGGACTAACCGGCCGCGACGAGTCGATCGCGATTCGCTTACGAGCGCTCGGGCGGCCGATTCAGGTCGTGGTCAACAAAGCCGAGGCCATCGAGGATGATAGCGCCATCGCGGAGTTTCATAGCTTGGGGCTCGGGCAGCCGGTTGCGGTATCGAGCGCCCACGGCCAAGGGATGGACAAACTGCTCGATCTCGCCTTCGAGGCCTTACCGCGGCCCGAGGCAGCCGTCGATGAAGCCGGTCCGCATCTGCCAGGGATTAAGATCGCCGTGGTGGGCCGGCCCAACGTGGGCAAATCGACGCTGGTCAACCGCATCCTCGGCGAGGAACGGGTGCTGGTCTACGATCAACCGGGCACGACCCGCGACAGCGTCTTCGTCCCTTTCCGGCGCCACCAAAAAGACTACGTGCTCATCGACACCGCGGGGATCCGCCGCCGCGCTAGGGTCTCCGAAGGGATTGAGCAGTTCAGCGTCATCAAGACGCTGCGGGCTATCGAGCGCGCGCATGTCGTCGTTTTGGTCATCGACGCCACGGAGTCCGTCACTGAGCAAGACGCCGCGCTGCTCGGCATGATCGCCGAGAGCGGCCGCGGTCTCGTGATCGCGATCAATAAATGGGACGGGCTCGGCCCCGACCAACGCGCGCACATTCAAAAGGAAGCCGATCGCCGTTTGCGGTTTCTCGATTATGCGGCGATCCACACTATCTCGGCGCGGCACGGGAGCGGCGTCGGCAATCTGTTCGCCTCTATCGACGAGGCTTACGCTTCGGCGTTCATCGATGTGCCCCCGGGTACGTTAACGCGCATCGTCGAGCAAGCCATCGCCCTCAATCCACCGCCATTAATTCAGGGGCGGCGCATCAAGTTGCGCTACGCACACTTGGGCGGTCACAACCCCCCCCGGATCCTTATCCACGGGAATCGCGGCGAGCATGTGCCCTCTTCTTACCGCCGTTACCTGGAGCGTTCGATTCGCAAGGCGCTAGGGCTTCAAGGCACACCGCTTTGTATCGAGTTTCGACAAGGCGATAACCCGTTTAAGAGTAGACACAATCCGCTCAGGCGCCGCCAGACGCTTAAACGCAAACGGCTGCTCCGCCACGTCCGATCGCACCGATCGCATGCATGACGGCCTCACTGAGCGCGCCCGCGCGATCCGGATGGTGATCACCGACTGCGATGGTGTCCTCACCGATAGCGGCGTTTATTATGGCGCAGAGGGCGAGATCCTAAAGCGCTTCAGCATCCGCGACGGCATGGGTGTCGGACGCCTGCGAACGCTGGCCGGCATCGTCACCGGGATTGTTACGGGCGAGCAATCGCCTTCCGTAAAGCGCCGCGCCGAAAAGCTGGGTATCGAGGAGTGTCATCTCGGAATCGCGGACAAGGCCGCGGCCGTGCGGTCCATTGCGTGCCGCCGCACTCTGCCGCTCGCGGCAATCGCTTATATCGGCGATGACGTCAACGATCTCGGGGCCATGTCGCTGGCCGGCTTATGCGCCTGCCCGACAGATGCTTTGCCCGAGGTCAAAAACCGTGCGGATTTTATTTGCACGCAAGCGGGCGGTCACGGGGCCTTTCGGGAATTCGCCGAGTTGATTCTCGCCGCGCACATCAAATCTTAGAGGTCGTGAATAAATCTACTGTGCATCCCGATCGCTGCGTCGCGTGCTCCTTAACGGCACCGTTCTTGTCGAACACGTAAATCCAGTCGCGACCTGCGCAAACCTCCGCGGTATGCCGAAGGTAGGGCCGATAGGGTGAGAAAAGCGCTTCCAGGCTTGTCGCGTTGAAGCGGAAGCTTCCATCGTTGAGCCCATCGACGCACGTGCCCCATGAGCAGATGGCCTTCGGCAATGCATATTTCGATTGACTGAAGCTCTTCACCGACTCGGAAACGATTAAGCGCTCGGCGGCCGCCGCGAACAAGCGCCCGACCACTTCTTCCACTTTCGGATGGAACTGAAACAGACTCACCTGGCAGATCACGATCTGCGACACCGGGAGCGGTTCCGCCATCAAATTGAAGCGCCGGAGGTTCCGGCCCCGGCGGCTACCCGCTTTGATGAAGGCCGTGCTTTCATCGAGGCCGCGATAACCTACGGAGGCCGGTAGATAGCTGCTAAGCGATCCGTCACCGCAGCAGACATCGAGGACCTCCGCGTCGCGCGGGACCCAGCGCGCCACCTCCTCGAAGCGCTCGCGCCGGTGGACGTGGTACACCATGGTCATCAATCCGTGGTAGAGAAGGCTGCTCTTATAGAGGAAGGTCATGGCAGTGCTCGATTGTTGTCGTTTGACCGTCATACTACCGTGCTCGGCGCGCGAGGACAAATTCTTCTAGTGCCAGGCGCCGGAATCGTCGCAAGTGCGGAGACGGTAGTACTACCGAGGCACTACCCGTTGCGTATTGCCACGGAAATTCCTATCCTTCGATCTAACCGGCAGGCGCGCCGATGCGGGCCCAGGAGAATGAGCGCCGCTCGCCGCCGTGTATTTTTTTCCATTGTCTTAGCTAAGGAAACCTTAATGATCCGTATCGCCCGATCCGTCACTCCCGTCATGCTGTCGCTGTTCGTCATGGCTGCCCATGCTCAGCAGCAGCCGGCCGCATCCGTCCAACCCGAAGCGGCGGAAGAAGCTTCACCCTCTTCCTGTATACCTATGAAGGCTAAACCTATGGTCGAGCTCCACACCAATCACGGCCTCATCGTCATTGCGCTCGATGCGGAGAAAGCGCCGATATCCACTGAGAATTTCCTCGGATACGTCGTAAGCGGCCACTACAACGGTACAATCTTTCACCGCGTCATCAGCAACTTTATGATCCAGGGCGGGGGCTTCACCGAAGACATGTCGCAAAAGCCGGTCAGGGCACCGATCCAGAACGAGGCCAAGAACGGTCTCAAGAACGATCTGTATACCCTCGCCATGGCCCGCACCTCCGATCCGCATTCCGCTTCGTCGCAGTTCTTCATCAATGTCGGGAACAACGACTCCCTCAACTACCCGGGGCAGGACGGCTGGGGGTACGCAGTCTTCGGCAAGGTGATCGAGGGCATGGATGTGGTGGATAAGATCAAGACGGTGCCGACCGGTGACAAGGCGGGCCATCAAAACGTGCCGACCGATCCGGTCCTCATCGAAAAGGCCGAGTGCGCGTGATCCGGGTACGTCACCGAAGTTCAGGACACAGGCAACCCCGCCGACGTAACCGGCTATCGCTGACACCTTCCGAGCACCGCCGGGAAGCCAGCGGCCAGGGGCTCGTACGGCCGAAGGCTGGCCGGGGCCGCAAGGCGGCCCTGTTCGGCGCGCCGAGGATGCAACACGAGATCCCGAGCGCAGTAGATTTATTCACAAACTCTTAGCGCACATGATGGATCTCCTGGCCTAGCATGTCGGGGGTGACTAGGACCACCCCTTGGGGGCTCACGTGAAAGCACTTGCCGTCTTCGTCCGGATCCTCCCCGATGACCGTACCGTCGGGAATGCCGCAGCTCTTGTCGAGGATGGCGCGGCGGATACGGCAATGGGAGCCGATCTCGACATCGGGAAGAACGACGCATTCCTCCACCGTGGTATACGCCTCGATGCGCACATTGGAAAACAAGAGTGAACGGCACACCTGGGCCCCGGAGATGATACAGCCTCCCGACACCATCGATTCGAGCGCCGTGCCGCGGCGCTGCGCTTCGTTGAACACGAACTTGGCTGGGGGTAACTGTTCCTGATAGGTCCAGATGGGCCACTGCTGGTCGTAGAGGTTGAGCTTCGGCGTCATGGCGATCAACTCCATGTTGGCGGCATAGTAAGCATCGACGGTGCCCACGTCGCGCCAGTACGCGTCGCTGCTCCCGTCCGCTTGCC
Source organism: Gammaproteobacteria bacterium (assembly GCA_050740435.1). GTDB lineage: Bacteria > Pseudomonadota > Gammaproteobacteria > JACCXJ01 > JACCXJ01 > USCg-Taylor. The sequence continues at coordinate 12,549 of JBOIDL010000021.1, read as the reverse complement.
GAAAAGGATAGGCGTGGACCGCATAGCGATGGATGACCGAGGGGATGACATCTTTGCCGAAATCGTGGCTCGACGCCTCGGTATCGGCGTCCTTGATGAGCTGCTCGTAGAGAAAATCGGTATTGAAGACATAGATCCCCATGGACACGAGCGCCACATCAGCGCAACCGGGCATCGGCTCCGGGTTCTCGGGTTTTTCCTGAAAGCGCACGACGCGGAAATGGTCATCGACCGACATGATCCCGAAGGCGCTCGCCTCGCTCAGGGGGACCTCGATGCAACCGATCGTGAGGTCGGCCTTGTGCTCGAAGTGGAAGGCCAGCATCGGCCCGTAGTCCATCTTGTAGACATGGTCGCCGGCCAGGACCAACACGTAAGTCGGTTTGTAGGTCCGCAGGATATCGATGTTCTGATACAAGGCATCCGCGGTGCCCCGATACCAGGCCTGATGGACCCGTTGGGAGGCGGGAAGTATCTCGACGAATTCTCCTAGCTCCTTGTGCAGAAAACCCCAGCCGCCCTGCAGATGACGGATGAGGGAATGGGCCTTGTACTGCGTCAGCACCCCGATGCGCCGGATGCCGGAATTCACGCAATTGGAAAGGGGGAAATCAATGATCCGGAACTTTCCCCCGAAGGGCACCGCGGGCTTTGCCCGCCAGCGGGTCAGGTCCTTCAGCCGATCGCCGCGCCCACCCGCCAGGATCAAGGCGAGTGTGGTGCGCGTCAGGCGGCTGACGAATCGCAGGCTGTTATCTAGTCGCATGGCTTCAGCGATGGAACGCGCCTCTGTCAGATTATAGTGGAGTTGCGGCCGTAGTGCTGGCGAGCGCCTCCTCAAGGCGCGGCCAGCCTGCCTCGCCGGGTAAGCCAAAGCGCAGACTAGCCGGTTCCGTAAACAGACGGGTAAGAATCCCTTGCCGCGCCAGTCTCTCGTGGATGGCGGCCGCGTGAGGGCTCGGCAACCACTGGAAAAGCGCACAGCCTCCGCCCGGAGCCAGGCCACGCCGGCGCAATAGCGCGGCGAGCCGCTCGGCCTGCTTGACGAGCCGCGTTCGGGTCGCTTCCTGCCAGGCGCGATCCGCCAAGGCCAGCGTAGCGGCCCAACGAGACGGCGCGGCCACGGTCCAGGGGCCAAGATGTTTGACAAGCCGATGCAGCCAGGACGACTCGGCCAGCACGAAACCCACGCGCGCGCCGGCCAGGCCGAAGAACTTACCGAGCGAGCGCAAGACGATGAGTCCGGGCCGGGTACTGTAAGGAGCCAAGCTATCCGCCGGGGTGGGATCGATAAAGGCTTCGTCCACCACCAGCCAGCCGTCGCGGGCCGCCAGGCGGGCGTGCCAGTCCAGCAAGGTTTCCGGTGCGAAGCGGTCGCCCGTGGGGTTATTGGGGTTGATGACCACCAGCACGTCCACATACCTTGCGGCATTGCCGAGATCGGCCGCCGGTACCGCGGCGACCACGCGGCCGGCGCGCCGCCAGGCGTAAGCGTGCTCCGCATAGCCCGGGGAAATAATGCCCACACGGCAAGGCCCGCGCAGCAGCGGCAGTGCTTGGATCGCCGCTTGCGATCCGGCGACCGCGAGCAGAGGATCCGTGCCGTAGTACGCGCGTGCCGCCGCTTCAAGGCCGTCCTCGTCTTCGGGCAAGCGCGGCCACGCCGAAGGCGGCAATGGAGGCACTGGCCAGGCTTCGGGATTGATGCCTGTGGACAGATCCAGCCACTCCTCGATGGGCATGCCGTAGCGTGCCGCGGCCTCGCGCAGTCTTCCGCCGTGCTTAAGCATGCAAGGCCCCCGCGAGGCCGAACACGGCGAGCCACAAGTAGACGCCACCGCGAACGAGCCCGAGCGCCCGCTCGATGTCGTCTACGGCGGGCGGCCGCCCCGCGCCGAGCACCGGCCGAGCGTGCCACTCGCCCGCATACCGGGCGGGCCCGCCAATGATTACCCCCAGCGCCCCCGCCCCCGCCGCCATCACCGGCCCCGCGTTCGGACTAGCCCAGCCGCGCGCTTGCGTGCGCCAGCACCAAAGGGCCTGCCGGGTGTTCCCGAGCCCTGCATAGGTCAGCGCCGTTAGCCGCGCCGGTACATAGTTCAGCGCGTCGTCGAGCCGCGCCGCTGCCCAGCCAAAGTCGAGATAGCGGCCGTTGCGGTAGCCCCACATGGCGTCCAGCGTGTTAACCAGGCGATAGAGGAGCGCGCCCGGTGCGCCCCCGAGCGCGAACCAGAAAAGCGCGCCGAAGACGGCGTCGTTGCCGTTCTCGAGCACCGACTCGGTGGCCGAACGCCTGATGTCGAGCGCCGCCGAATCGCGGCTCACCATGAGGCTCACGCGGCGGCGCGCCTCGGGCTCATCGCCCATCCGCAGCGCCGCGGCCACCGGCCGCGCATGGTCGTGCAGGCTCCGGTGGCCCAGCGCGAAATAGAGCATGGCTACATTGAAGACCACCCCGGCGCCCGGCGGCGCGGCCAATGCCGCCGCGGCCGCGGTTAAGGGCGCAACAAGCGACACGGTCGCGCACAGACCCCTTACCCGGCGAGCATGGGGAGAGACGTCCGTGCCGCCGTAGCTCCATCGTTCGCAGAGGGTGGCCAGCCGGCCAAACGCCACCAGTGGATGAAACCGTCGCGGTTCGCCGAGCGTCCAATCGAGCGCCAGCGCCGCGGCCGCAATCAGCAGGGTTGTCATGCTTGCGCCCAAAAACCATTGCGTCGTACCACAGCCCGGACTCGCTGGCAGATTCGCCGACCGGGAACCTGGCAAACCTCGTCGTCCGGCGGGAAGACGCTTAAATCCCGATCTCAGTCCGAGTGGGCGGAGCCGGTTGCGCTCGATCTCTCCCGCAGCGCGTTCTGGTTGGTGATTCCCTCCGTCATAGCGAGCCTCACGAGGTCGGCGACACTCGCGGCGCCGAGCTTCTGTTTGATGCGCAGCGAATAGTTCGATACCGACTTGGGCGATAAGGACAGGCACTCCGCGATATGCGCGCATGCCTTGCCCTCGGCGAGCAGGCGGAAGATCTCGAACTCCCGCGCCGTCAGTGCGGTAAGCGCGCTTTTCTGCGCGTCCAGGCTGCAGAGCGCGATCGCCTGCGCGATGTCCTGGCTTAAATAACTTTCCCCTTGACCGGCGCGCCGGACGGCCTCGACTAGATCGCGCGGCGCGCTGGTCTTGGTCACGAAAGCGGTGGCGCCTGCCTTGAGGGCGCGGGTCGCGATCATGGGATCGTCGTGCATCGTGAACACGACCACCGCCGTGTTGGCGAAGCGGGCGCGGATGCGCCGAATGGTCTCGAGCCCCCCCATGCCTGGCATGGCCAGGTCCACGACCACGACGCGCGGCGGGTGCTTGAGACAGGAGGCGTAGGCATCTTCTCCCGAGGATGCCTGGCCCGCGATCTCGAACCCCGCCTGCTGCAACAGCAGGCGGCATCCCTGCCGCACGACGGCATGGTCATCGACCAACAGGATCGTGATCGTGGGTATCATTTCATTGCGCGGCTAGTCCAGGGCGGTGGTCCCGGCGTGCGCCGGAGGGCCGCACCGAGAACTGATGATAATCCACCGATGAATGAATGAGAAAATCCCCTTCCGCGGGCTCGGGCCGCATAGTAGCATACCCTGGTGTCGCGGGGGTTGACCCTTCGACGCTCTCATGACACTCAGGTTCAGGGACGAACCGCTTTTTCCCACGCCCTAACCGTCTCGACGCTACGACGCGCCTACCACCGTGCGCCCCACGGCCTTGCGGGCCTTAGAAGTTTCGTTGCCCGATCAGACGCGGTGTGCCCGCCTACCGTCCCGCATTTCTCACAACCGTCGACCCCGCGAAGTCATCCCAGACCTGCGGGAGATCTGCACCGATCGCATGTGTAGTAATCACACGCGAATTGCGGGTGAGGCACCCTATCGAAATCGGGGCTGCGCACTTACACATTATTCATTTTGTTTATGCGACGTCAATACGCAACGGTTTAATACCAGGAGGAAAAGTCACAATGTCTCGAACAATCACAACCAGAAATCTTGCCACTATCGTGACCGTCGCGGCTCTATCCATGACGGCGCCAACCGCGTCTTCGAATGACGAGATCATCCGCTTGTCTCAAAGTGATGAGAATTGGGTGATGCAATGTAAGGATAATGCGTGCGCGCGCTACAGCAAAATGACGGATATAGACGCGGACAATGTCGAGCGGCTCCGGCCCGCATGGAGCTTTTCGACTGGCGTGTTGCACGGTCACGAGGGTGGGCCGCTCGTCGTGAACGGCATCATGTATATCCACACGCCATTCCCCAATAATACTTTTGCTTTCGATCTCGAGAGACCGGGCGAGATCCTATGGGAGCACAAGCCCAAGCAGGACCCAGCGGCGCGCGCGGTGGCCTGCTGCGACGTCGTCAACCGCGGTCTCGCCTACGCCGATGGCAAGATCTTCAAGACCCTATTGGATGGCCACATCGTGGCGCTGGACGCCAAGACGGGGAAAGAGATCTGGAAGATGGAGAACTCCGATATCAAGGTCGGCTCGACGCTTACCATTGCACCCTTCGTGGTGAAGGATAAGGTTCTAGTTGGATCCTCAGGCGCTGAGCTCGGGGTGCGCGGGTATGTCACCGCCTACGATATCGGCACCGGCGAGATGAAATGGCGCTGGTACGCCACCGGCCCCGATAAGGAGATGGGCCTGGCGCCAGACTTCAACGGTAAGAACCCGCATTACGGCCAGAAAGGATTGGGCCTTAAGACCTGGGAAGGAGACACTTGGAAGATCGGCGGCGGCACCAATTGGGGCTGGTACGCCTACGACCCCAAGCTCGACATGTTCTATTACGGCTCTGGCAATCCGGCCCCCTGGAACGAGACCATGCGCCCCGGAGACAACAAATGGACCATGACCATCTTTGGGCGCGACGCGGATACCGGGCTCGCCAAGTTCGGTTATCAAAAGACACCCCATGACGAGTGGGACTACGCCGGCGTCAATGTCATGATGCTCTCCGATCAGGCGGTGAATGGTAAGACCACCCCGCTTCTCACCCATCCGGATCGCAATGGCATCATTTACACCCTAAACCGCGAGACCGGGAACCTAGTATCGGCGAATAAGATCGACGATACGGTCAACTGGGCCAAGAAGGTTGACCTCAAGACCGGCCTCCCGATCCGGGACCCGGAATACTCCACGCGCATGGACCACCGGGCCAAGAACATCTGCCCTTCCGCGATGGGTTATCACAATCAGGGGCTTGATTCCTATGATCCGGAGAAAGAGCTGTTCTTCCTCGGGGTGAATCACATCTGCATGGATTGGGAGCCCTTTATGCTTCCCTACCGCGCGGGCCAGTTCTTCGTCGGGGCGACGCTCTGGATGTACCCGGGTCCCAAGGGCGGCGCGAAGGGGGATCTCGGCCAAGTCAAGGCATACAACGCCGTGACCGGCGAGTTCGCTTGGGAGGAGATGGAGCCTTTCTCCGTGTGGGGGGGCACCCTAGCGACCAAAGGAGATCTAGTTTTCTATGGGACGCTGGATGGTTTCATCAAGGCGCGCGACTCCCGCAACGGCAAACTGCTCTGGCAATTTAAGCTACCTTCGGGTGTCGTCGGCCATCCCATCACATACAAACATGACGGGATCCAGTACGTCGCCATCTACTACGGCGTCGGTGGGTGGCCGGGTGTGGGGCTGGTCTTCGATCTCAAGGATCCAACCGCCGGGCTCGGGGCAGTAGGCGCTTTTGCGAACCTGCAAAAGCACACCCAGATGGGCGGCGGTGTAATGGTCTTCTCCCTCGATGGTGAGGGCCCTTACACCAGGATGGCGGATAGTAGCGGTGCCAACCGCACGCTCGCAACCGATTGACGCTTTGCTCTTTAACGCGACGGAAACGCTCATGCAAAAGACTCGGCTCATCGGGCCCGTTATGCTTGGTGCGCTGGCGGCAGGTATCGTTGGAGCAGATCAGACGCCGGCAGCCGCGGGCCCGATACGGATCTGCGCCGCCCGAAACGAGCTGCCTTATTCGGACGCAGGAAGGCGCGGATTTGAAAACAAGATCGCCGAAGTCGTTGCAGCCGAATTGCGGCGGCCCTTGGAGTTTGTCTGGGCAGAAAAGGATGCGATCTACCTAGTGCGCGACTATCTCGCTAAAGGATTATGTGATGTGGTGATGGGTCTCGACACCGGCGATCCCCGGGTCCTGACGACAAAGCCCTACTACCGCTCCGGTTATGTGTTCATTTATCGGCAGGACCGAGGGTTAAACGTCCAGGATTGGAACAGTCCAGACCTCCGAAAGCTGCACCGATTCGCCATCATCCCTGGTACGCCGGCGGAGACCTTGCTCAAGAGAATCGGGAAGTTCGAGGGGAATTTCAACTACATGCATTCGCTCGTCGATTTCAAGTCGCGGAGGAACCAATATGTAAGATTTGATCCGGAGCGGCTGGTGCGCGAGGTGGTGGACGGCGAAGCCGACATCGCGATCCTGTGGGGACCGCTGGCGGCAAGATATGTCAAGCGATCCACGGTGCCCCTGACAATGGTACTTATTCCCGACCAGAACGTCCGGTCGGATGGCGAGAAGGTGGGGCACCACTACAACCAATCCTTCGGGGTGCGCAAGGACGATGTCGCTTTGCTCCGGCAACTCGATCAAGCGCTCGAGAGCGCGGCCACTAAGATAACTGCGATCCTAGAGGCCGAGGGCATGCCGCTGTTACCGCTTAAGGCAGCCGTGAGTGCAGCCAGCATCGCCGATCGAACATGGGCGGGAGACCCCTAAAGTGAGGGATTACAACCAAACAAGATCAATGATCAATGAAACAAACCAATCAAGAAGCCAATGCAAGGACTTTCGTCGAATTCCACTCGCGCCACGGTGCTTTGTTTGGTTATCAACGCCTCGCTGCCGAGCTACGCCGTAGAGGAGTTTCGGCACACCATCACCGGCGAACTGCTCGATTTGTCTTTGGCCAAAGGGGCGGATACCGAGGCCGTCAAGCAATTCAAGGAGGGTGGAAAGAACCCCTACAACGCTAATCTGGAAGCCATTAAAAAGGGCGGGCATCTTTATCTCAGCGCCTGTTCCGGCTGCCACGGCCACAATGCGGAAGGGAAACTCGGGCCGGGTCTCGCGGACGACTACTGGACTTATCCCAAGAACGCCACCGACAAAGGACTGTTTGAGACCCTCTACGATGGCGCACAAGGGATGATGGGTCCACAGCGTGGGAATCTTGCCATCGATGAGATGCTGCTCATCATGAGCTGGATGCGCAGCGTCTACCAAGGTGACCCGCACAAGGCCGAATGGCTGACACCGGAGGAGCAAAAGAACTTTAAACCCGCACGTAAAATAGGAGATCCATGATGAAAGCAAAACCCTCGTTCACTCGCCTTATCCGGCTCATCACCGCGAGCCTCACTGTCGCGCTCGCGGCCGGCGTCCAGGCTTACGACGGCACCAGTGCCGGGCAGCCGGTGATTGCTGGGAGCCCAAGCCCGGCTATCCCGAGAAGGTGGCCGGCAGCAAGTACGATCCGAAACACGATGCCAAAGAGATCAACAAGCAGTCGGAGTCCATCAAAGCGATGGAGGCGCGTAACGCCAAGCGCGTCGAGCATCTGAAGAAAACCGGCAAGTTTGAATACGATGTGAGCAAGCTTTGAAACGGTGAGAAGCGGGTCTGGGGAAAGCCCCGGTTGAGGTCGCGGCTTTCCATTCCGGGGCCTTCGTAGAGAAGTGGATGAACCCGGACAGTGTGTTCAGCGATTGGCGCGCCCGCGCCCTTCTCTTCGAGGGTACCTTGAAAGGGGCCATCGTCGGCCAAGATCACGTCATCCGCCTCATCACGGTGGCGGTGTTCGCGCGCGGCCATGTCTTGCTCGAAGGCGATGTGGGGGTGGGCAAGACTACCTTACTGCGGGCCGTGGCGCGCGGACTGGGTGGCGCCTACGAGCGCATGGAAGGCACGATCGATCTCATGCCCAGCGATTTGGTCTATTACACCTATATCAACGAACAGGGCAGGCCCTGCGTGGACCCGGGCCCCCTGGTCAAATACGGCGAGGCGCTCTCGGTCTTCTTCTTCAATGAGATCAACCGGGCCCGCCCGCAGGTACACTCGCTGCTGCTCAGGGTCATGGCGGAACGCAACGTGGCGGCCTTTAACCGCATCTATCCTTTTCCACATCTGCAGGTGTTCGCGGATCGCAATCGCGTGGAAAAGGAAGAAACCTTCGAGCTCCCGGCAGCCGCCCGTGATCGATTTCTGATGGAGATCGCGATGGAGCTGCCTGAGGACACGGAGATCCGGCGGGCGCTGATATTCGACCCGCGTTTTCACGATGTCGACAAGCTCCTTGGTGAGGTGGACCATGGCATATTGCCTTATAGCGAGCTCAACGAATTTGCCGCCACGCTTCAGGGCGAGATCCGCGCGAGCAGCGCCTTGCAGGACTATGCCCTCCACCTCTGGCAGGCCACCTGTTGCCCGAAGGACTATGACATCACAAGGGCGTGCAGTCAGGCGCAGGACAGGACTTTCGCGCCTACGAGCCGTTGTTCAGGCATCCCGATGCGCGCAGACTCGATCTACGCATGAGCCTCAGAGACCCTTTCGGGATGCCCCATGTGCGGGTCTTCAATCAGCGTAGCACGGTCCCTGTGTATGCCGTCGCCGATCTCTCGGGCTCGATGGGATCCCTGGGGGATAAAGGGAAGCTTCACCTGCTTGCGGAGTTTACCGCCGCGGCGGCACTGTCAGCCTATCGTACTGGCGACCCGTTTGGCTTTATCGGCTGCGATACTGCCGTGCGGCGTGATCTCCTGCTACCCGCTGCCTATCGAGCCGGTGCCGCCTGGGACCTGGCCGATCGGCTGTCCAAGCTGCACCTGGGGGCGGCTAAGGCGAAAGGTCTGCGCGAGGCGAGCCGGTATGTGGCGGTGCGGCGGTCCCTGGTGTTCCTGGTATCCGATTTTCATCTGCCGTTCGCGCTCATAGACGAGGTGCTGGCCTCGTTCTCCCGGCACGCTGTGGTGCCGATCGTGGTATGGGAGTCCGCGGAATACCGGCACCTGCCGGCCTTGGGTCTCGCCCAGGCGCGGGACAGGGAGACGGGCGCGACCCGGACATTGTTGTTCCGGCCGCAGTTGCACGAACGGTTCCGAGCCGCGTTCGCTGAGCGTAGGCGCGATCTCACCCGGGCCTTCATAGCCCGCGGGTGTACGCCATTTTTTCTCATCGATCGCTTCGAGGCAAACAAGTTGACGGAGTATTTCCTCCAATAGCGATGGGCACGGATTCGGGCGATGAGAATCGGTGCTCGTGACCTGGGCTGGCGGGCCACTCTGTCGATAGCTTGTATTTTTACAGTGTGTTTGCCCTCGCTTGCTTCTTCCGCCCAATCTCCCATCGAGCGCTTCGATTTCCTAACCCCAAGGCCGTTCGGATACCTCATCGGGGATGTCATTCGCCACGAGGTCCAACTGGATCTGAAGCAACCCTATACATTGCAGAAAGGCTCTATCCCGACCGCGGGAAACCTCAATTACTGGCTGGAGCTCCGCAACGTAGCGGTGGAGGAACTAGAGCAACAGGCCGCCAAGCGCTACCGGATCCTGCTCACCTATCAGACCTTCTATGCCCCTGTCGGGGTGAAAGCGCTTTCCATCCCTGCCTTCCGGCTGGTTCTGAGCGGCCCTGATCACCTCGATGTGCCGATACCCGCCTGGGAGTTTACGATGTCGCCTTTGCGGGAGCTGGCGGTCCGCACCAAAGGCGGCCGGGGATACGTGCGCCCCGACGCCAGGCCGCGACCGATAGACGCGCGCGGCCACGGGATCCGTTTGAGCCTTTTTGCGGCTGCTACAGTCGCGACCCTGCTCTACACCCTATGGCGCTACGGGCAGTGGCCGGGCCGGCGGCGTAGACCCTTTGCTCGTGCGCGTCGAGAGCTTCGCCGCTTGCGTCGGGGGGCTATGGACCTCACCGTGTACAAGCAAGCTTTACAGGCGATCCACCGAGCCTTCAACGAGACCGCCGGTGCCCCGATTTTCCCAGGAAGCCTGCAACAATTCATGCAACAACGCCCTGCCTTTCTTCCGCTGATGGGGGAGATCGAAGCATTTTTTGAACGTTCCCGGTATCTCTTTTTCGCTGAAGGCGCCGATGTGGAGATGGAGCGTTATCCCTTGCACGCCCTCGAACAATTGTGCCGGCGCTGTCACGAATGCGAGCTGGCAAGCCGGTGAATTTGGCGGTGACGCATCCTTGGGTACTCACGCTATTGCCGCTCGCGTTCCTGCCGTTCTGTTCCTCTTCATTCCGGAGCCAGCCCTATCCTTGGGTAAAACTGATCCCGCGGGATGTGATCTCTACCGCCATCGACCACACGCTTCGAGTGATCGCCGCGCTGGCTATCGCCTCGCTGATCCTGGGGATCGGCGGTCTCCATCGGATCGATCAGACGGTGCAGCGGTTCGGCCGGGGCGCGCACACGGTGCTGCTCTTGGACCGCAGCTCCAGTATGGACCATAGCTTTGCCGGCCATCCTCCAAGCGGCGAAGAGGAATCCAAGGCGCAGGCCGCGCGCCGCCTGCTTTTGGAGTTCGTCGCACGGCGCAAGAGCGATCTGATTGGGGTAGCCGCCTTTAGCACCTCGGCGATGTTCGTGCTGCCGCTCTCGGAGCACCGGGAGGCCATCGAGGCGGCGATCCGGGCCATGGATACGCCGGGGCTTGGCCTTACCAACATTGCCAAGGGGCTCGCCATGGCGCTGTCCTTTTTCGAGGACAGACCCTATACCGGTTCTCGGGTGATCGTCCTGGTTTCGGACGGCGCCACCGAGGTCGATCATCGCAGCAGGGCGAATCTTCGCAAGTGGTTCAAGGAGCTCGGCGTGGGCCTGTATTGGATATACTTGCGCACCGCCAATAGCCCCGGGATCTTCGAGGCGCGCGAGCGCATGCCCGGCGATACGGCGGACGGCTTGCCGGAACGTCATCTCCATGTGTTTTTCGGCAGCCTTGAGACTCCTTACTCCCCCTACGAAGCGGAAAATCCTCAGGCCTTGGAGCGCGCCATCGCGGACCTCGATGCCCTGGAGAACCTGCCTTTGCGCTACTCCGAACACATACCCCAGAGAGATCTCTCGGGATGGTGTTACGGGCTTGCGTTCGGCGCGATTGCGGCGCTCTTGGGCGCCAAGCTCGCGGAGGTCCGCGCATGGCGATGAGGTGCTACCGAATGCGCCGGGGCAGCTTGCTGATCCTGCTGCTAGGTCTGAGCCTCGGGATGCTCATCGAGACTATCGCCTTGGTCCGGGCCGGCGCCCACAACCGAACCATCGAGCGGCTCCTGGCGGGCGAGGACATCCCCGTTACGGGGGATGCGCTGCCCGAAGTCATGTTCGCGCGGGCGCACTGGCTTATCCAGAAGAACCGCGGCGATGAGGCCATTGAGTTGTTCAGCCTCCTGCAAGGAAAAGGGGATCCCGAATTCCGCGCGCGATTGCATTACAACCTTGGGAATCTCTATTTCGCCCGAGCGATAGCGCTCACCGAGCAGTCCGAATACGAGCGCGCCTTTACCCTCACCGCGCTCGCCAAGGACCTCTATCGCGAGGCCTTGCGATTCGATACTCAGGATTGGGACGCGAAATACAACCTCGAGGTCGCCATGCGTCTGGTCCCGGGACCTGCCGCAAGTGGGGACTGACGAGCCCGATAAACAACGACGCCAGCAAGGGCTATGGTCTTCCATCCCAGGCTTTCCCAGGGGCCTCCCGTGAACAAGGGCGATATCAGGTTTTGGTGTCTTCTCGCGGCATTCGGTGTCCTTACCCTTGTCTTTGCGTTCCCAACGGTCCAGGCTGAACGGTCGGTGTTCTCTTATCTTTTCATCGTCGATATCACGCGCAGCATGAACACCGTGGACTACGAATCAAACGGAGGCCACGTCAGCCGCTTAGAGTTCGTGAAGAGCGCGCTGCGCGAGGTGTTGCGGCGACTGCCCTGCGGATCGCGCATCGGGCTCGGCCTTTTTACCGAGCGCGAGTCCGCCATTCTCTTCCAGCCAGTCGAGGTGTGCCGCAACTATAGCGCGATCGACGGGGCTATTGCGCGCATCGACTGGCGCATGGCCTGGGCCGCCGATAGCAACATCGCCCAAGGGCTCTACAACACCATCAAGCTCCTCAAGGGCTTCAATAGCCATTTGGTATACATGACCGACGGTCAGGAAGCGCCGCCGGTCAATTCGCGCTATCAACCCGATTTCAAAGAGCTCACGGGGGAGGTCGAGGGCGCTAAGATCCTGGCGAAAATGCAGCCTGCCGCAAAGCCGCGGTTTGAAGAGAGGCCGGGCGTGGTCAAAGGCTTGATCGTTGGGGTGGGGGGATATATCCCATCGCCTATCCCTAACCCGGCGTAGCCGGAACCAAAGTGTTGAAGGTACCATTCTGGCGTATGGGCAATAAAAACGGAGACGCGTCGTCGCCATGAATCCCTTTGTCGAACGCCATCAAGAGAAGATCGCCGCG
>JBOIDL010000020.1:0-29641 GCA_050740435.1 Gammaproteobacteria bacterium | reverse complement strand
GGGCGCACACCATGCAGATCGCCTCGGGGATCACGGGGTTGACCTTGCCCGGCATGATGCTGCTGCCCGGCTGCAGATCGGGCAGGGCGATCTCCGCCAAACCGGCGAGCGGCCCGCTGTTCATCCAGCGCAGATCGTTGGCGATTTTCATCAGGCTCACGGCGACGGTCTTCAACTGTCCGCTCATCTCGACCGCGGCATCCTGCGAGCTCAAGCCTTCGAAGAAATTGTCCTTGCTCACGAACGGCACGCCCGTTTGCGCCGCCAGGATCGCCGTGACACGCGCGCCGAATTCCGGGTGGGCGTTAATGCCCGTGCCGACCGCCGAGCCCCCGAGCGGCAAGGCCCGCAAGCGCTCCAGCGCGGCGCCGAGCCGGTCTCTACCCAAGCGAAGTTGCGCTGCCCAGCCGCCGAGCTCCTGGCCGAGCGTCACCGGCATCGCATCCATGAGGTGCGTACGGCCGGTCTTGACGACGCTTTGCAACTCCTCGGCGCGCCGGGTAATCGCAGCTTCGAGATGCGCCAGGGCCGGCAGCAATCCTTCGGCGACTTGCAAAGTGCCCGCGACATGGATCGCGGTCGGGATCACGTCGTTACTGCTCTGGCCCATGTTCACGTGGTCGTTCGGATGCACGGGCGCGCCGAGCCGGCTGCCGGCCAAGCGGGCGATGACCTCGTTGGCGTTCATGTTGGAGCTGGTGCCGGAGCCGGTTTGGAAAATATCGACGGGAAAATGCGCATCGTGCTCCCCGTCAGCTACTTCCAGCGCAGCGTTGCGAATGGCTTCCGCCATGCTTCCGTCGAGTAATCCGAGCGCGAGATTCGCTTGGGCCGAGGCCGATTTGATGAGTCCGAGCGCCCGGATGATCGCACGCGGCATGGGAAGACCGCTGATCGGGAAGTTATCCACCGCCCGCTGCGTCTGAGCCCCGTAGAGGGCCGAAGCCGGCACGCGAACCTCGCCCATGCTGTCTTTTTCGATGCGATAATCGCGCATGGATTTCACGATCGTCATACGCTCGTCATAAAAGTGCGCGTAAGATTAGCTTTGCTCCCAAGGTAAGCCCCGTTGCCGCCAACCATTGATCTTGCCCCGGTGCTTGTGCGCGTCGAGATCGCCCTCGAATCCCTCCGCGATATTGTAGAGCCGCTTAAACCCCTGTTCCGCCAGCGCCTCGGCGGCGGCGCGCGAGCGCTTGCCGCTGCGGCAAATCGTCATTAACGTGACATCTTCCACCGGCGCGTGGTGTCGTAACGCCTGGCGAATGCGCTCGGCGAAGTCCGGCAACACTCGCCACTCGGGCGCCTCCATCCAGGGCACATGGAGCGCGTCCTCGGGATGGCCGACGTATTGATATTCCATGGTCGTTCGGACATCGACGATGACCGCGTTGGGATCTTCGCGCTGTAGCGCGAACGCCTCATCGGGGCGAATGTCCTTAATTTCGATCTCTGGCATGATGCGGGCCTCAAATGGAATACGGCATCCATCGCGCGCGGCGCCGGCAAGGCCGCCGCGCCCGCGCAGTATATCGCGAACCCAGGGCGGGGACATCACGGCGGGGTTAACAGAGTCGAGATATTTCGCCCGCGGGGCAAGTGCCCCGCAAGCGGCCAAACGGGAGCATTGCACGCTTCCCCTTTGGAAACCCCATGGCTAGAGTGCCCGCCGCAAGCGGGGCGTTAGTGAATTACGGTTTCTGGGGAGGCATCGAGCGTGGAGGTAAGAACATGCCGCTAGCCGCGGGTCCGGTGGCCGCAGTGGATCTCGGTTCCAATAGCTTTCATATGCTGGTAGCCCAGGTCTCCGGCGGACGCTTGCAGGTCGTGGATCGCATCAAGGAAATGGTGCGTCTCGCCGCCGGGCTCGACGATCGCAACTGTCTCGATGAGGCGGCCACGACCCGGGCCCTCGAGACGCTCGAGCGTTTCGGACAGCGCCTGCGCGATGTCCCCAAGGGCAATGTGCGCGCCGTCGGGACCAACACGCTGCGCAAGGCCCGCAATCGAAAAGAGTTCTTGGCGCACGCGCGGCAGGCGCTCGGTCACCCGATCGATATCATCGGCGGCCGCGAGGAGGCGCGCTTGATCTACCTCGGCGTATCGCACAGCCTCGAGGACAGCGCCGAGCGGCGCTTGGTCGTCGATATCGGGGGCGGGAGCACGGATCTCATCCTAGGCCAGCAGTTCAAGCCCTCCCACATGGAGAGCCTGCACATGGGATGCGTGGAGACGAGCCGGCGCTTTTTTGACGAGGGAATAATTGACGGCGCCAGCATGGAGAAGGCCGAGCTATTCGCGTTGCAGGAACTCGAGCCGATCTCCTCCCCGTTTCGGCGCATCGGCTGGGAGTCCGCCATCGGGGCGTCGGGCACCGTGCTCGCGGCGCAGGAAATCGTGCGCCATCAGGGATGGACTCAAAATGGCATCACTGCGGGCGCCTTGCGCAAGCTTCGCAAAGCAATGATCGCGGCCGGCCGCATCGACAAGCTGGCGTTCGAAGGGCTGCAAAGCGACCGCGCTCCGGTCTTCGCGGGCGGTGTGGCGATCCTCGGCGCGATTTTCCAATCCTTGGGCCTCGAGCGCATGCAGGCGTCGAGCGGCGCCTTACGCGAAGGCCTGCTGTACGACCTTTTGGGCCGCATCGCACAGGAGGATGTGCGCGCGGCTACCGTCGCCGACCTCATGCGCCGCTATCAAGTCGACGAGCCGCAGGCGGCGCGCGTGGCGGCAACGGCACGGGCCTTACTCGAACAAGCACCCGGCGCCTGGGGGATCGAGCGGGAGGAGCACGGCCAGCTCATAACGTGGGCGGCGCAATTGCACGAAATCGGCCTCGCCATCTCCCACAGTCAATACCACAAGCATGGGGCCTATCTCGTCAGCAACATGGACCTGCCGGGTTTCTTCCAGGGTGAGCAGGAAGTGCTCGCCGTGTTGATCCGCGGGCACCGGCGTAAGCTGCCGCTCGGCGAGCTTCAGAGCCTTGCGGAGACGGTGCGGCAACCGGCCTTATACCTGTGCGTGCTATTACGGCTGGCCGTCACGCTGCACCGGAACCGAACCGATGCGCCGCTCGCGGCAGTCACACTGGAAGGAGACACCGGGGTCGTGAAGCTGCGTTTCGCGCCGGAATGGTTGGAGCAAAATCCCCTGACCCAAGCCGACTTGGCGCAGGAGGCGTGGTTTTTGAGCGCCGCGGAGATCAGGCTCAAGTACAAGTGAACCCCACCACAATTCGGGCTACACGCGGATCGCCCGTCGCTGGCCGTTCATCAGGATAAATCTTATACTACGGATGCTATGGATACGCTGCGGCGGGAAATCAACGGCACGGGCATCGGCGTTTACCCGATTGGGCTTGGGGCCATGCCCTTGTCGATTGCCGGCCGGCCCGAGGAGGCTCAAGCCTTCGAGGTGGTCAAGGCCTTTGTCGAGGCGGGCGGTGACTTTATCGATACTGCTAACTCCTACTGTCTCGATGACTCCGATATCGGCCACAATGAGAAATTGATCGCGAAGGCATTGGAGCGTCTCGGCAAGCGAGGCAGCGTCATCGTCGCCACCAAGGGCGGGCTCAAGCGCCCCAAAGGCGAGTGGACCACCGACGGCCGCCCCGGATCGCTGCGGGCCTCGTGCGAAAAGAGTCTCCGGGATCTCAACACCGGCGCCGTCATGCTTTATCAACTCCACGCGGTCGATCCCGTGGTCGATCTCGCGGAATCGCTCGCGGAGCTCATGCGACTCAAGGAGGAGGGGAAGATCCTGCATATCGGGTTGTCCAACATCACCCCGCGCCAGTTGGAACAGGCTTTGACGATGACGCCGATCGCCTCGGTACAAAACCGCTGCAACGTGCTCGAACAGACGGATTTTAAGAACGGCATGGTGGCGCTTTGCCAAGCGAAGGGCGTCGCCTATATTCCTCATAGCCCGGTGGGAGGCCACTTTCGACATGTGCGGTTCCGCGATGAATCGATGCTGACGAGGCTTGGGGAAAAATACAGCGCCTCGGCGTATCAGATCGCCCTCGCCTGGTTCCTGCATAAGGGGCAACATATTTTACCTATCCCGGGCGCCAGCAAGCCGAAGAGTATTCTCGATAGCTTGAAATCCGTGGAGGTTCGGCTGGCTCCAGAGGAAATCGCCGCGTTGGATCGGCTGGGTTAGCTTGGTAAAACGTGTATTGAGAGTTCACTGCGTTTGCACCAGACGCCGATGCCCTGGGCGGATCAGGGCGGCCCTATTCGGCCCGGAAAACTTCTTCGAGAGCTAGGCGCAAGCCCGGAAACAAAGGCGAGGCAAACTGATGTTGCGGTTGACAATGCCCCTTCGGCTCGAAGCCACCCGGCCCCAAGAAGATATGGAGTCAGACTAAGCCTGGCCCCTATAGTCCGGCTCGTCGGCGACATCGATCTCAAGCCGGGTGAGAAGCTCAAGCGGCACCTGGTCGATGATGCGCTGGAACACCTGGATCTCCAACCGCTCTTCGATCGCGGTCTTTCCCGCCTGTTGCTTCAACCAGGGCTGTCCATCGGGGTGGAAGTCAGGCCAGCGACCGTCTCGTTTCAGAGGGAAGATGTCATTGACGGACAGGCCGGCCCCTGGTCAATAGACAACTCCAGGGCCAGTACCCGAGCGCCGGCGAAGCTGGCCGGGGCCGAAGGCGGCCTTGCTTGACGCGCCGAGGATGCAATGCTCGGGTGATCTGCGCACTGGGTCAGGCGGGATGAGGACTACCGAGTGCGAGCCTAGTCGGCAGGTGCAAGCGCAAACCAGAATGTTTAACAAGTATCCCCCTTCACACAGTATATGGCTTAGCCGCACAGCGGCGTACCCCGGGGAATGAAGCCCAATTTCCCCGGGATTCGTTGCGCTCAACCATTAGGCTACAGGCCTGTGATAATCGTCCACACAGAATTCATTCGGCGCAACCCGCTTCGCGGTACCGCCCTAGACGAGCTGCCTGATACAACGGTTTCGCTGACCCCTTACGTCAAAGGACCTGTCGGCGAATCGGCGCTTGCTAGTACCGGCGTCCTCCGCCTCCATAGCCACCGCGTTTGTCGGCCCCACCTCCGCCGTAGCCACTCGGGCCACGGCCACCACCGCCTTCCTTGGGGCGGGCCTCATTGACCGTTACGGTCCGGCCGTCCATCTCCTTACCGTTGAGGGCGGCGATGGCCGCCTTCGCTTCCTGGTCGCTGCCCATCTCCACAAAGCCGAACCCTTTGGACTGCCCGGTGCTGCGATCCGTGATCACCTCGGCGGAACGTACAGTACCATGAGCTGAGAACAGCCGTTCCAGATCACTGCTGCGGATGCCGTAACCCATGTTGCCAACGTATAACTTCATTCCCATATAGTAACTCCTCAGAAAACCGTCATGCGGTGCCACGCCCCCTATGGGCAGGCTCAGACGGAATAAGTGCCGTGATGCGATTGCTATGACGCCTTGAGAGCCTATCGCATCACATTAGCAGCAGCGAAAAGCAGAGCTACGAGGAGCGCCGTTTTTTGCTGCCGCTGGATGTGTTCGCTAAAGTGTTTCCCATCAACAAGCTCCAGTTCAGTAGCGTCGAGCGCTATCGAGTGGAAAAAGCACTTTCCCTCCTCCGGAAAGTGCCACGCGTTTGGCCAAAGAAGAAATTTAATCATCAATATCATTGTACCTCAAACACCTCTCCGATTCGTCATCGGGTAATCATCTGAGGAAAGAGTGCGACAGATCAAGAATGCGAAGTCGCAACCCAACGGTCACAGGGCGACCGTACTTGTCTTTTAACATTGTGTTGAGCCCGTGCCCGAAGCGACCAGCCGAGAGGTGCTGCCGGAAGGCCTGTCGTCGGCGCCGGTGAGGGATTCGCGGCGCGCTACCGATTTAAGAGAACTTGCTGCGGCTCGGCTTGGATGGCATCATCGCCGGCGGAATGGATCGCTGTCAACCGGGGCTGTATAAGAGCAGCCGGTGCGCAATGAAGCCCGCGAAAATGAGGCTGCTGTAAGCAACACCGGATCGTCTGCCCGAGCACACGGACCGCTTTTATGACGACGAGGTAAGGTTCATGAAGAAGGGTGGTAACAGGATCTCGGGGCTTGCTTACACCTGCAGGCCGCGACCCTTTGCTTGGGCGCCGTGGTTCGATCTGGTTATGAAGACCGGGGAGATGCTTGGGGCTTCTGCCTACGTGATCGGCCATCGAGCAGACCGCCTGGCCCGCGCCGGGACCAAACCCTCGGCCAGCGATCGGCGCGAATTCACGCGCATGATGGAGGAGAAGTTCGAAGCCGCGGCGGAATCGGCGGTTGCCATGGCCCCCGCCCTTTGGAGCCTGCAGGCGCGCGGTGCCGAAATTGCCGCTCGTCAAATGTTGGCCGGTCTGCAAGCGATAATTGCCGTGGGCCGGCGAAGCATGCTGCCACGGAGCAGCACGGCGGTCAGCCGGGCCGCCGCCGGATCACGCAAGCTCGGATCGAGCCTCGTGCAATGCGCACGCAAAGGCTTAAAGCCAGTGCATGGGCGTGCCGTGGCCAACCGCAAACGGCTAAGCAAGCGTAAGCGGGTTTGAACGTTGCCGCGCTCGCACAGGTGCGAAGCCGCGGCGGTGCAGTTCGGCAACGCTATCAATAAATGTACGGCCGCTCCAACCATGCGGCTGCTGCAAATTGTACCGATGTCATGAGGGATGTCGGTATCTTTTACAACTATTGATCTCACCGGCGGCAGCAACCGGGTAATTATACTCATTTTTTTTTCGGCATGATGTTTGAGCAACAGCTTCATCACGCTGTCCCACGCCCGAGGGGTGCACACGACCTGTTGTTGGATTGCGCGAGCGTGGGTATTGCGTGATGGGGTATGCGGTAGCGATACGCTGCCGCTGCGTGGTGACTCTTAGTTACATATTTCGTGGAGGAATCTATGTCAAAGTTGAAATACGGAATGGCGACAGTCAGTGCGATAGCAGCAGCATTTGCGGGCGTTGCTGCCCTCTCTTTCCCCCAAGCGCTGGCCGGCGATCACATGGGAGCTAGCCAAGCATCGGACCTCGGGATGGAAGGACAGTCGTGGAAGTCCTGGGTCACGGAACGAGCGAAGAATGAATATGCGATCCAGAAGCAGGAATGCGATACGCTGAAGAATAGCCAACCAGAGGCCTATGAACCTTGCCTGGAGAAGGCCCGATCGGCGCGCAGCAATCTGCTTACCCAAACCCAAGGGTCAGAGGACGCCGGGCAAGGGTCGCAAGGTTCTGCGTCCAGTCAATCGCAGGGGCAGCTTGCGGGACAGGAGCAAGGGCCGATCGACAAAATGACCTCAGCCGTTAAAGAAACGGTTGCGGAGGTTAAAGAAAAGCTTTTTGGCTCGTCGGACCAAGGACAGCCCGGACAGGGGCAGCAGGGACAGGGATTTGCCCAGGGCCAACCATCGCAACAAGGGGGCGGCAGCACTCCAGGCCCGAATCCATTGCAGCAAAGTTTTGAAGCTAGCCATATGCAGGGCCAGGGCTTGGCTCAGCAGAACTTAAGCACAGCCGGCGGACAGGGTGGCCAGAATTTCGGCCAGCAAGGACAGTTCCAGAGTCAACAAGGGCAACCCGGCCAGGGTCAGGGATCGTTCCAGGGCGGTAATTACGGCCAGCAGCCGCAAGGCCAGTCTGGACAGCAAGGTACGGGGGGGGCCGCCAATCAGCAGTTTTACGCTCAACAAGGGCAATCTGACCAGGGATCGTTCCAGGGCGGCCAGCAGTCGCAAGGCCAACCATGCCCGCAAGGTACGGGCGGTACTAAGCAGCAGTTCCAGAGCGGTGGGACGCAGGGCCTCCAAGGCTCCGCAAACCAGCACGGAGGGTCAAGGAGCGGATGGGTCGGAGAGAAGGAGAATGCGCACATGGATCGTGGCGAGTATTATCAAGCAATGGCGCGTCAGCAGTATGCGACGCTGAAACAGGAGTGTAACACCCTGAAGACGGATCCTAACGTTTACGAACAGTGTCAAAAACATGCCGAATCCGTCAGGGAAAAGCTCTTAGGGATAGCGGAGCAAAGTTGACGGAGGAGTTTGATCCTAGACGTTTTTTCTTTGAGCCCCTAGGTTAAACACCAATGACGGCAATGCGAGCAGCGATGCTCGCATTGCCGGCGGCTCCCAGCATTCCACAGATAACCGCGCAACGGCGCATTCGCCCCATCACGCGACCCTGCTTCCTGTTCAAAAGATGGCCACCACGTCCACGTCGCCTTCCTTGCGCAATACGTTGACGGCTACATCCTGGTCGTGGCGGCTAAAGCCGAGGTCGAGGACGGCATTCCCCACTCTCATATTCTTGATTTGCAGCCAGTCCAAATAGTCGGGCAGCAACGGACGGTAGATACGCAATTGCGGCTTCTCCCCATGGAATGTCAATCCCAGCAATGCCTGTAGCAGATGAAAGGGAGCCCCGCTCGCCCAGGCCTGCGGAGAGCACGCCACCGGGTACTGCGTTGGGCCTTGTCCGGGGCGACGAGGAAAACCGCAGAACAGCTCCGGCAGACGGTAAAGATCCATGGTAGTACTTGCTTGGAACAGCCCGGTGAAGATCGCGAGTGCCTGGTCCTTGAATCCATAGCGGGCGAGTCCCATGGCGACGATGCCGTTGTCATGCGGCCACACCGAGCCGTTGTGATAGGACATAGGATTGAAGCGCGCCGCACTTTGGGCGATGGTGCGCACACCCCAGCCGTTGAACGAGTCTTCACCGAGCAGGATTTTCGCCACGCTCTGTGCGTGTTCGGTAGTAGCGATGCCGGTGAACAGCGCATGCCCGGCATTCGATGCGGGCACGCGGCAAGGACGTTTCTCCCCGTCCAACGCCAAGGCAAAGTCCTGGATGTCCGCGCACCAAAACGCATCGTTGAAGCGTGTCTTCAACTGCTCGGCCTGCTCGCTCAGCATTTCCGCACGCCGATGCTCGCCGAGAAGCGCGGCCAGCTTGGCGGCTGCCTGCTTTGCCGCGAACACGTAGCCTTGTACCTCGCACAAAGCGATCGGCGGCCGCGCCGGCTGGCCGTTCGCATGGAACACCGCATCCGCCGAGTCCTTCCAGCCCTGGTGTGCGAGACCATTCACGCTCTCGCGCGCATACTCCACGAAGCCGTCGCGATCCATATCGCCGTAACGGTCAATCCAATCGAGGGCGCGTTCGATATTGACCCAAATACTCTCTATGAAGCTCCGATCGCCGGTCAGGTCGAAATAGGCTCCCGCCAGCACGATGAACAAGGGCGTCGCATCCACGCTGCCGTAGTAGCGGCGAAACGGGATTTCATCGAGCGCAGCCATCTCGCCGCGCCGGGCTTCGTGCAAGATCTTCCCGGGCTCGGCGTCTTGCGCGGGCGCCTCCGTATCGGCTTGTTCGGCAGCGAGAAAATTCAAGACCCCGCGAGCCAACTCGGGCTGCATCCAAAGGTATTGTAATGCCGTTACGATTCCGTCGCGCCCGAATTCGGTGCAAAACCACGGTACGCCCGCGTGCGGATAAAGGCCGTACCGTGTCTCGGTCGTGAGCATGTGTAGATCCGCCGAGGAGCGGTGTAACCAGTGGTTCAACGCTTCGTTCGACGTAACAACCTTGGTGATAGCCTCGGTATTCGCCGTGACTGCCGCGTTCCATCGGTCCAACATCCGCACGAAGCTCGGGACGCTTTGGATTCGTTCGCCGATTTCGCAGACCGCGGTCAAAGACAGTTCGTGTTCATCGCGCGGGCCCAGCATTAGCGAAAAATACAGCCGAGCGCCGGCGCCCGGATCCGGATCGACGCTGGCGATGATCCGAGTATGACGCGACACCTGGTCTAAGCCACGGTATGCGAGGATCAACTCACGGCCTAGGCGGCGTGCGGGAAGACAGTTCCCCCGGACCGCTCGACGAACACCTCGAACCTCGAAGATATCGGCGTAATCCGCCTCGAACAAGACGCTTATCTTAAGACTCATCCGGTGATCGCCATAATTCACCAGACGTATGCGTTCGTATTGCGCTCCCTCCCACAAAAGCTTGGCCCGGAAGATGTGCAGCGTGTCCTTGAGAATACTAAGCTTCGCGGCTTCGTAAAGATCCGGTGCAGTGAGGTCCACCATTAGAAGGCTGTTGTCCTTCCGCACCGCGGAGTTGAGCACCAGGGAGCCGGCGCCGTTGATCTTCAGCTCCATGCCTGACAGAAAACGCGTCCCTTGATGGTAAAGCCCCTCCTCGCCGAGGCCGATCGGGCGGATATCGCCGGATCGGTCGAAGATCCCGAAGGTTTCCCCCTGCTTGAGAACGCGCGCGCGGTCGTCGGCGCGCGCGGAGCTCGCTCGCACGGACCAATTGTCTTCGAGTTGAATCAGTTCCGGCACTTGTTCTCTACCCGTGCCCGGCCTGCGGCTTATGCTGCCGGTTGTGCTTGGATGCCGGCGTCGATTATAGCGCGGTAGACACCGAGATAGTCACGGGCCATGCGAGAAGCGCAAAAACGAGCTTCGAACGCCTGGCGGCAGCGTCGACGACTCACCGCATCGACTTTTGCTACCGCCGCCACCGCTTCGTCCAGATCATCGACGACGAACCCGCTCTCACCGGAACGCACGATCTCGCTGACGGATCCGCGCCGGTACGCTATAACCGGCGTACCGCAGGCCATCGCCTCGATCATGACCAAGCCGAAAGGCTCCGGCCAGTCGATGGGGAACAATAAAGCGTATGCGTTGCCGAGGAAATCGTTCTTGTCCTTTTCCCCTATCTCCCCGACAAACTGGACGAGGGGGTCGGAAAGCAAGGGCCGAATATATTCCTTGAAATAGGCTTCATCGGCTTTGTCCACTTTGGCCGCGATACGTAGCTCCATCCCAACGCGCTGTGCGATCCGTATCGCCCGGTCGACACGCTTCTCCGGAGAGATACGCCCTAGAAAAGCTAGGTATTTGCCCGGCTCGGGATGCAAGCGGTAAGAAGCCTCGGGCACCCCGTGATATACGGTAGCCCGCCAATTCGCGAAAGGCAGCGGCGTGCGTTGATCGTTAGAAATGGATACCACCGGCATGTCGTTGAACTCGCGATAAACCGGGACCAGATCGGGCAGGTCCAAGCGGCCGTGCAAGGTAGTGACGTTCGGCACGTTCAACAGGCGTGTCTGTGGAAAATGCAGATAGTCGATATGAAAATGAACGATGTTGAAGTTGTGCGCCTCGCGACCGACCCGATCCAAAAGCAGCATGTGATGCGCCAATGCGTCACGGCAATCGGTGAGCCGCAACGCGCGATTGCAAACCGGCCGCAGCTGTGCGTGCGTTTGCGAGTCACCACTCGCAAATAGCGTAACATCGTGTCCCTGCCGCACTAGCTCATCGGTTAAATATGCGACTACCCGTTCCGTGCCTCCATAGAGCTGCGGCGGGACACTCTCATACAGCGGTGCAACTTGAGCTATTCTCATGGTTCCTCCCTAAGCTTACTCTAAGCTCATGGGCACTCAACATGCCATATCGCATCAGCGGTCGATGATCTTGGACGGCCGGCACTCCGGGGATTCTCTTCCCCTTGCAAGAGCATTGGGGTGAAAGCTATAAGTCTATGAGTTTGTTCCTTCCTTGTCTAAGCTTGGGGGAATGGGATCATCGATTCTAAGAACTAGGTGGTAAGAACAGTGAGCGAGGTACAGTTGTTCGCGTGCAAGTTTTACCAAGCTCTTTGTAATCCTTACCGCGGTGAGCGTGCGCTTTCGTCGCTATACTTCCGGCTGGTGGCGCTGGTGGTGATGACCGGTCTCATCGGACTGAGCCGGCGCCGGCCGAATTCGGATTGAGCAGTACTTAGATTGTATTATCATCGGAGCCCGATGCGCCGGCCGAGCTAGGCAAGGTGTAATGTTGCTCGATAATGCCTTTTATTTGTGCGCGGCTCTCCCCGGGAGACAACTTCTCGGATTGCTCGATACGCGCGACCTCGGCGGCGAGATCTTGATTCTTGAGCACTTCCCGAAACCAGCGCGAGTAATCGCCGTTGCGCAGGTGATAGAGCCACGTGGCGTCATCGACTCCCTCGGCGACTTGACTAAAGAGAATGAGATTCTGGGCGCGTAGATTCAACTCGCCTTGTGCACCTTGAAAATAGAAACTACGCTCCCCTAGGTCGCCTTCGGCGTACTTACGGCGATGCCGGCGCCGTTCGCCGCGGCTCTCCTCGGGGAGGAAGCGAAACGGCGCATCATCCGTATGCCGTTGCCATAGCAACGCTTGTCCCGAGCTGGGATCCGAGGAATCGGAGGCAGGCAGGCTTTCCGCGACGCATTCCGCAAACTCATCGAGCATCTCGGCCGGATCCTTACCGAGCGCGATCACGAGATCCACCGATTTCAACACCGCTGGAGCCACCGATTTAGGATGGACGGTAATGAAAACGATGCTGGTAAAACCCTGGGCTAGCGTGATCTCGGCCGGCTCCCAGCCCGCCGACAGCACATGATGGGTCTCGTCCAGCACGATCCAATGCGGCCGCCCCGTGCGGGCGCGCAGATCTTGCAGGCGCGAAATCAATGCACCGAAGAACCGAGGTCGCTCTTCGAGCGGCAAGCCTACTAAATTGACTGCGACATTGCGCGCCGGGTCATCCAATACCTGCAACACTTCATCGACGCTCGGCGCGTCATGGGAATTACCTAGCGTGAGTGCATCGTCCGGATCCTCGTAGTCGCCCTCCGGATCGATGACACAGAATTGATAACCACCTTCGCCAAAGCGTTCCAGTAAAGCGGTCGCGAACGTGGATTTTCCTCCTCCCGACGATCCGGCCACAAGTAAGTTTATGCCGTATGGAGGAAGACGAACCTCCTCGCCGGAGGGACGCGAACCAACATGAAGATGGTGACGTGTGAGCTTGCCCGCGAGGCTACGCAAATCGTCCTTCAATATTTCATCGATCAGCTCGCGCACCCCAGCACTGTGATCCGTTCGGGTGACGAAGTCCGCGTGATCCATAACCGCCGGTAACGCGTTTGCTACGGCCGCCGAGCACTCACAGAGCTGCAAAAACGCATGGTCGTTCTCGGCATCTCCCACGCCCACTACGTTATGTGCTGAAAGCTTCAGCTCCTCGAGCGCCGCGGCAAGTCCGGTGGCCTTGTTCACGCCCGAAGGCAAAACCATCACCGCGCCCTTGTTGAAGATCACCTGCAGCTCGAGCCCGAGATCTCGAATCACTTCGAGTACCGTAGTCTCGTGTGGTTCGAACGTGGCGACGATCACCCGTCCGACGGACAACGGTACATTTCGTTCATGAAGCGTGGCGATAAACTCTTGTGGCGGTGTACCCGCGAGAAGCTTCTCCTCACGCGTGGAAGGTCGATATAGTAAAGCGCCATTCTCGGCGATCACACAATCGAACAGATCCAGGCGAGGGAACACGGCCACGAGATCCTCAAGCTCGCGGCCGGTCACCAGAAGCAACCGCCTCCCTGAGGCAAGGAGGCGCTCTAGAGCCGTTATCGTTGTTGCATCGACTTGCCCGTTTGTGGCCAGGGTGCCGTCGTAGTCACACGCCAGAGCGAGGTATCGCATTCCGTGGAACCTAGTCTTCCTACGGAACCCTTCGCGGCTTGGACTTGGCGATAGAGGAAATTACACCAGGTCTCATGGAGAGGCTCCCGCGCCCGGTACGAACGCGATCTATCGAAAATGCGTGCTGCCATCCGCGCATGACCATGCTGAAGCTTGTGGTGTCCAATCCGACTCGTCTAAATACTCCGTGACTTCACACCCCTGTCTCTCCTTGTAGAGTTCCCAAGAAACGCTAGTATAAATCTGGGCGCCTAGAATAACAGTTACCCCTAACGCCAGGGCCCACCATAAGGACTCTATAAGATTGCGTTCGGCGCCTTCTTCGGCTCTGGTACGGTTCATTTGCTTCCTCCTACAAGGTTCAATCGAACTAACATACCTGGGCTCAGCATCGACCGTACCAGATTCATCGCCCACAATGGATCGCACTGATTGCAACGCGTTATCCAAGGCCTACTACAACCGATCGAGCGGTTTATTTAGATTTCGACGAGCTACTCGGTAAAAATTACCAGGCAAGCTGCACGATTCGCCGCAAGAGCGCGGATTGCTCTCGGAGCTCCGCTTCGCGGACGTTCACCCGCCGCAGTCGCTTTGGCGCGGTGCGAAATCACTCACGAATCGCGGCAAAAAGGCGTGGCTGAGGAATTAGTTGCCGCGCAAGCCGTCAAATTGCAGGAAACCGAGTTGCTGGAAAGCAAATCGCAAGAACATCGATCTCATCAAGAGGCACTATGACACTTGATATCGTCACGGACTTGAGCATTCTGTGGTGGCTGCTCGCGGGACTGCTGATACTCATTGGCCTTGCGGGCACCGTGCTGCCGGCGCTGCCCGGAGTCGTGCTGGTCTTTTTCGGCCTGTTGCTCGGCGCGTGGATCGATGGATTCGCGCGCGTGAGCGGCGTGACGATGGGGATCCTCGCGGTATTGACCGTGCTCTCGTACCTCGTCGACTTTGCCGCGACCAGCCTCGGTGCGAAAAAGTACGGCGCGAGCACACGCGCGATCGGCGGCGCCGCGCTCGGCACGCTCGTCGGAATTTTCTTCGGTATCCCCGGACTGATCGTCGGACCGTTCGCGGGCGCGGTGATCGGGGAGTACTCCGCACGCCCTGACCTGTACAGGGCAGGACGCGCGGGCTTTGGCGCGTGGATCGGATTGCTATTTGGCGCCGCGGCGAGGCTCGCCCTTGCGTTCGTCATGCTCGGAATCTTCGTCACCGCGCTCATTTTCTAGTCCCTTCGGACGCCACTCGGGACCCCACAGCGAGGCGGAACGTAGCGGCTATGGAGTTTACACTCTACAGTTTTGCTGCAACGGTGATCATCATCACGATCGGCGCGGTGTTGCAGGCTTCGACCGGGTTCGGCGCCGGGCTCGTGGTCGTTCCATTGCTGGCATTGATCAGCCTCGATCTGGTGCCGGGGCCGGTAATCTTCGCCAGCTTGATCTTGTCATCTTTAATGACTTACAGCGGTTGTCGCGATATTAAACGAGCGCATCTCAGGGAGGTGATCGTTGGCCTACTGATTGGAATGGTTGCGGGTATCGTCAGCCTGTCGTCGCTCCCCCAGGCCAAGCTGGGCCTCGCCTTCGGCATGCTCATTCTCCTCGCAGTCCTGGTAAGCTGGCTCGGGGTCGCGATGCGACTGACGCCGGTGAATTCGATCATGGCCGGTGCTCTGTCGGGATTTATGGGCATGACCGCCGCCATCGGGGCGCCGGTGCTCGCGCTGCTCTACCAGCATGAGGAAGGCAAGACCCTGCGCGCGACCCTGGCGCTTTTGTATCTGCTTTCATCCATCGGTATGGTGATGCTGCTTCATCTCGCCGGCCGATTCAGCACGCATGAACTGATGCTGGGGATCTATTTGATGCCGGGTTGTATCCTTGGATACTTCCTCGCGGGCCGGATCGCGCGGTTCTTCGATCAAGGCTATTCGCGAATCGCGGTGCTGGTTATTTCCTCGGCGAGTGCGCTCGTGTTGATCTCTAAAGGTTGAGGTGACGAGCCTTCAAGCGGGATCGAGAGAGGCGAGCCAAGCGCGAAGGACCTCGACATCGATAGGCTTGACGAAGTGTTGGTCAAACCCGGCGGTGCGAGCACGAAGTCGATCTTCTTCCTGACCCCATCCGGTCAGCGCCGCGAGCGCAATCCCTTCGAGTCCAGACTGCTGTCGGAAGCGACGTGCAACTTCATACCCATCCATGTCGGGCAACCCGATATCCAGCAGCACCACATCGGGACGAAATGCGGCCGCATTTTCAAGGGCGCTCGCGCTGTCATGGACCGAACGAACCTCGTGACCCATCAGCTCTATCAGGGCCGCGAGGCTTTCCGCAGCGTCCCGGTTGTCCTCCACGACCAGGATTCGACGTGCCGGTCCAATCGCCGGCTGCACCGGCGCGACTCCTGGCATGGACTCGGCCATGATACGGAAACGTTCTCCGGCTTCGCGCAGCGCTTCTTCCGCCCGCTTGCGCTCGGTGATGTCCTGGATGCCCAGGAGAATTCTCGCGGGCCTGCCCTCAATGTCGCTCAGCTTGCGGGCGTTGAGCAGCATGGTGCGTAGACCGATAGTTGCAAAGTCGTGCGTGATCTCGAAGTTGTCGAAGCTACTCTTCCGGGGAAGAACGTCCTCCAACAGTTCCCGCAGCTTGGGAATGTTCCACTGGCCGTCGCCTAATTCATAAATCAGACGGCCCTCGGTCGCGACAGGAATAACCTTGAAGGTTTTATAGAAGGCCTCGTTCGCCGTGTTCACCTTGAGGTCGGCGTGCAGGACCAGGAGCGGGTCGGGCGCGGTGCGAAGGATGGCCTCGGCGTGGTCGCGTGCGGTTTTGATGTCCTGCTCGCTCCGCTTGAGCGCATCGATGTCCACCAGCATCAGCACCGCGCCATCAATCTTGTTGTCCAGCGTCAGGTAGGGGTGGACGCGAAGGGAATACCAGCGCCCGGCTTTGTCCCGCACCTCACGCTCGCGCGCACTGACGGTGTGGATGACTTCGGTGATGAGTTGTTCCAGATCGGGGTAGTCGAGATTGTGTTTGGTAGCGCTCAACGGTCGGCCGACGTCGGTCGCCAGCAGGTTGAACACAAGGTCGGCCGGCGGCGTGAAGCGTCTGATGGTGAGGTCGCGTCCCAGCAGAACAATGGCCTGGTTGAGGCTCAGGTAAAAATTCTTCAGGTCGCTGTTCAAGCGGTTCAATTCGACGTTGTGCCTGGCCACCTCCTCGTTGACGGTGGTCAGCTCTTCGTTGGTGGATTCCAACTCTTCTTTGGACGTCTCCAACTCTTCGTTGACGCTCTGCAATTCCTCGTTGGCCGACTGCAACTCTTCGCTGGACGCCTGGAGCTCTTCGTTCGCCGCGTCGTGCTGCTCTTGCAATGCTTGGAAATAGTCGCGAGTCTCACCCAGTTCGGCTTCCAGTTCGGCGATGCGGCTTGCAGCCGGATCGCCGGCCGCTTGTCCACGCGCGTCGACAGCTGTCCCGGCTCGGCTGCCGGGCTTCGGCAGCTTGTCGCGAGGGAGTCCGCGCTTCTCCGCCGCCTCAAACACAATCAAATAGCACCGCTCCTTCACATTCTTCAGCGGCCTGACTTCAATATTTACCGTCCGGGTGTGACCGTTCTGATCGATCCGCACGCGCTCCCTGCGGACCGTGGCGTTGTGCTTCTTCGCCTTGGTGATGGCGGCGCGCAGCGGAAGCATCAAACCATCCCGCGCCATCTTCAGCACATTGAAGCTCGCCTTGCCTTTGGGCGGCTGCAGATACGGACCGGTAGGGCCGCGGAATTGGAGGATCTCCAGATCGGCGTTGATCAAGACGCCGGGCGGGGCATAGTGATTGACCGTCAGGCGATCGGCTTCGCGCTGCGCGTTGATCTCGCCGTGATATCTTTCCGGCGGCGCGACCTCCGCGGCGGCCGAGATCGTCGCCGCCGGATGACTGCGGGAAACAGGCAGATGGAACGCGGGCGTGAGCCCGGCTTTTTTGGAGTAAATCTTGAGTTTCTTGTCTATCGGTTCAAACAGGTTGGCGAACGAGCCGATGGATTCGGATACGCCGAGGAAGAGAAACCCTTCTGGCCTGAGCGCGTAATGGAAGGTCGGGAGGACCTTTTTCTGTATACTCGACTCCAGGTAAATCAGCAGGTTGCGGCACGCGATCAGGTCCATGCGCGAGAAGGGCGGATCGCTCAAGAGATTATGCCGGGCGAAGACACACATCTCGCGAATGGATTTGATGACGCGGTAGCCGCCTTCCTCCTCGAGAAAGAACCGCCGCAGCCGTTCGGGTGTGACATCCTGCACGAGGTTCTTGGCGTATACGCCGTGGCGGGCTTTATCCAAGAGCTGGTCATTCAAGTCGGTGGCGAAGACCTGGAGCTTGCGGGGGTCACCGGCGCCCTCGGCACATTCCATGAACGCCATGGCAATGGAATAGGCTTCCTGACCGGTGGAACAGCCCAACACCCAACAACGGAGCGGGTGGTCGCGCCGCTGTTTGAGGAGCTT
Source organism: Gammaproteobacteria bacterium (assembly GCA_050740435.1). Taxonomy (GTDB): domain Bacteria; phylum Pseudomonadota; class Gammaproteobacteria; order JACCXJ01; family JACCXJ01; genus USCg-Taylor. The sequence goes on along the minus strand of JBOIDL010000020.1, from coordinate 11,546 downwards.
GGGAAAGACCTTGCGTTTGAGCGTCTCGAAGGCTTCCGGGTTGCGGAAAAACGCGGTTACGCTGATGAGCATGTCCGAGTAAAGCGCCTCGAGTTCCTTGATGTTACCCCGGAGAAAATCGGCATAGGCCTTCAGCTCGGTTGTCTTGTTCAGGACCATCCGCCGATTGATCCGCCGCTGGAGGGTGCTGGGGTTGTAGAGCGAGAAGTCCACGCCGCTGTGGTTGCGCAAGAGGAGGAGAGTTTTCTTGAGGCCGTCCTCCTCACCGGCGCGTCGAGCGTCTTGTTCGCGCACCGGCAGCGGAGTGTCGGACGCTTCAGCCTCCCGGGCTTCGGCGCTTTCGGCGGCCCGGGAGGTCCGCACGCCGGACACGATGTCCGGGTGCTGGGCGATGCGCGCGAGTTCTTTGGCGATCTGTTCAGGCGGGAGCACGAAATCGACGCAGCCCGCCGCAATGGCGCTGCGCGGCATAGAATCGTACTTGGCCGATTCATCCTGCGCCAACGTCAAGCCGCCTTCGGCCTTGATGGCCTCCAACCCCAAGGTGCCGTCCGATGCAGTGCCGGACAGAATCACGCCGATGGCTCGTTCACGCTGATCCTGGGCCAGCGATTCGAAAAAGACATCAATGGACCGATGCGCCCCTGCAGTGTGCCGGCGCGGCGCAAGTTTCAACCGGCCCTGCGCGATGGTCATGTTCCTGTTGGGCGGGATGATATAGACGTGATTCGGTTCGACCGGCAAGTTGTTTGCCGCCTCACGTACCGGCATGACGGTGGCTTTGGCGAGGATCTGAGTCAGCGCGCTTTCATGCACCGGGTCCAGATGCTGCACCAGCACGAAGCCCATGCCGGTATTCACCGGCACATCCTTGAGCAAGAGCGTGAAGGCCTCCAGCCCTCCGGCGGAAGCTCCGACGCCCACAATAAGAATGCGAGCCGCAAGATCCTCTGACCGGTCTGCTTCCTTCCTGTCGTCGCGCGGGGGAGCAATCCGGACAGCAGAAGACTGCTGTCGCTTCTTCGCGCGAGGTGTGGCCTGTGTAAGATGCGGAGCCATAGACAGCGTACAGGGACAGCGTACGGGGAAAGGGAAAGGAAATTCTACATTCTTACCCCCGGATTGCCAAGATCCTCGCGCTTCTCGGCTTGTCCGCCCACGCAGCACTTGAGCCGACCATCGCCCTTCGCCTTCACTAGCGCGAGACGCCGAATGGTCCTGAACCTTGGCGCCTCAGGGTCCCGATCCTGGAACCAGGACCCGCGTGTTTGACAGCTAACAGGTCCAGTCGTATCTTCCCTTTTGAAGAAAAAGGCCGTTTAAAATCCCTATTCCTGCCATCCGGGAAAGAAGCTATTGTTCATGGGCAGTGAATTTGGCCAGTGGTGAGAATGGAACCACGGTGTGAGCTTGGACTGGCATCTCCTGAAATACCCCGCCCACCATGGGGGTCCAACGCTGGAGCCGTTTTGTTAACATTGGACGAGAATTAGGACTCATGAAGAATAACTTTCTAGGTTTACTTTTCCTCTTGACCTTCGCTGTTTTTCCGTGTTCAACCGGTGCGCTGGCCTCGAACACCGGCACAGCCACTCGGTCCGTGGAGGAGATCCTCAAGGCGGTCATCAACGCCAATGCCGATAGGGATCTAGCAGAAATGGCGAGACTGATGAGCCGGGACCCCAATCTCGTGATCTACACAATCAATGGCCGGGTCTATCGAGGTTGGCAAGAGATGGTCGCAGATTTAGAGGAAGAATTTCGGTCCGTCGAGAGCCTCGAGATCCCCATCCGTGACATGACGGTCTCGACCCAAGGCGACACGGCCTGGTTTTCCATGGACATCGACTATACACGCTACCTCAAGAACGGGCGAAAGCGAGAGCGGATGGTCCTACCCCTACGCGAGACGGGGGTCCTGGTGCGCCGCGGAGGCGAGTGGGTCATCGTTATGTGGCACGAGTATTATCGAAATCTCACCGCCCGGCCGGCGATCGATATCAACGACGCCGCCAACCGAACGGCGTCAAACGGGACGGGCGCAAAGCGCCCGGACTTTAGCGGCACCTGGCACATCCTGGAAGAGGACAAGTCCTACACCGCGACGCTCGATGGAGACGGCAACGGCGCCTACACTCATGATGGGGGGACTCTCCGAACTACCGGGATCGCCGCCGGGATCTGGCAAGGAACATGGTCGCAAACGGGAGAGACGACCGGAAGCTCGCGGGAAGGCGGTTTCAGGCTGGTCCTCTCCGCGGACGGATCCAATGCGAAGGGGGAATGGTGGTACACCCGGGTCGGGACACGAGCCATCCCGCCCCACCGGTTCGGCGGCAGCTATCAGTTCACCCGCATCTCGGGCGCGTCGCGCCGAAAAGAGTAAACCTCCGATGCCACCGACGCCGGAAGGCTGCAACCGGGTCGTCATCGAGGAGGTCAAGCCCGAGATCGACGCCGGCCGCTTTGCCATCAAACGCACGCTAGGTGAGCGGCTAGTGGTGGAAGCCGATGTCTACACGGACGGCCATGACGCGATCGCTTGCATGCTGCGCTATCGCAGAGCGGATGATCCCCAATGGAGCGAAGCGCCGATGCAGCCACTGGGCAACGATCGTTGGCGAGGCGAATTCACCGTGACCGAGCTCGGCCGCCACCGATACACCGTGATGGGATGGATCGATCCCTTCGCGTCCTGGCGACAAGATCTGATAAAGCGCGTTCTGCCGGACGATATTGCCCTTGCTCTTCTCATCGGAGCCGATCGGATCGAAGACGCCGCCGGACGGGCGAAAGGGAGCGATGCTAAACGGCTCAAAGAAATCGCGGCGGCCCTCCGTGGCGAGGGCGACATAGAGGAGGGGCGTGCTTTGGCGACTGATCCGGAGCTCAATAAGCTGATGGACCGCTATGCCGATCGCCGCTTCGCGACCCACTATCCACGCGAACTCGAGGTGGTGGTGGATCGGGAACGGGCGCGTTTCAGCACCTGGTACGAATTGTTTCCCCGCTCCTGCGCCGATACTCCGGGGCGGCACGGCACATTCCGCGATCTGGAGGCTCGCTTACCCTACATCGCGGAGATGGGTTTCGATGTGCTCTATCTGCCGCCTATCCACCCGATCGGCCACACGAAACGTAAAGGCCGCAATAATGTGCTCACAGCCACTCGTCGCGATCCCGGCAGCCCGTGGGCAATCGGTAGCCAGGAAGGCGGTCATAAGGCGACGCATCCCGAGCTCGGGACGCTGGATGATTTTCGGCGGTTTTTAGAGACGGCACAAGGATACGACATCGAGATCGCGCTCGATATCGCGTTCCAATGCTCGCCCGACCACCCCTATGTCCGCGAGAGACCGGGGTGGTTTCGCCAGCGCCCCGATGGCACGATTCGATACGCGGAGAATCCCCCCAAGCTCTACGAGGACATCTATTCCTTCGATTTCGAGACCGGTGACCGCCGCGCGCTGTTCGATGAGCTGAAGAGCATTGTGATGTTTTGGATCGAAGTCGGGGTCCGGATCTTCCGCGTCGACAACCCGCACACCAAGCCGTTCTCGCTTTGGGAGGAGCTCATCGCCGCAGCCAAAGCGGTCCATCCCGAGGTGCTTTTTTTATCCGAGGCGTTCACGCGGCCCAAGCCCATGCATCGGCTCGCCAAGCTCGGGTTTACCCAGTCCTATACCTACTTTGCCTGGCGCAATACCAAGCAGGAGATCACGGACTATTTCACCGAGCTCACCCAGACCGCTACCCGGGAATACTTTCGCCCGAGCCTCTGGCCGAACACCCCGGACATCTTGACCGAGACCCTGCAATTCGGCGGGCGGCCTGCGTTCATGGTTCGCCTGGTGCTGGCCGCGACGCTAGGCGCGAGCTACGGGATCTACGGTCCGCCGTTCGAACTGTTGGAGCACACCGCGCGGGAGCAGGGATCCGAGGAATACCTGGACTCGGAAAAGTACGCGATCCGGCATTGGGATCTCGAGCGCGCGGAGAGCCTCAAGAATTTCATCACTCGCGTCAATCGCATCCGCAAGGGCCACCGCGCCTTGCAGTCCGACTGGACTCTGCGCTTCCATGCGATCGACAACGCAGATCTCATCGCCTACAGCAAGTGCAGCGCAGATGGAGTCGAGATCATCTTGGTGGTCGTGAATCTCGACCCTCGTCACATTCAGGCAGGGTGGTTGCAGCTGCCGCTCGAAGATCTGGACATCGGTCCGGACCGGCCCTATCAGGTCTATGATCTCCTCAGTGATGCCCATTACCTATGGCAGGGTGCGCGCAATTACATTGAGCTCAATCCCAGCATCGTCCCAGCGCACATTTTTCTTGTGCGCCGGCATGTCCCGAGCGAGCAGGACTTCGATAACTTCGTGGAAGTTACATAAATGCTCGCAATCCCATCACCCTCCGAGGCCTTGGAAGACGATCCGCTCTGGTACAAGGATGCGGTCATCTATCAGCTGCATGTCAAGGCGTTCTACGACGGCTGCCAAGACGGCGTCGGAGATTTTGCCGGATTGACGGAGAAGCTCCAATACCTCCACGAGCTCGGCGTCACCGCGATTTGGCTGATGCCGTTTTATCCCTCGCCGATGCGCGACGACGGCTACGACATTGCCGACTACCGCAACGTTCATCCGGCCTATGGCGGCCTCAAGGACTTTCGAGCTTTTGTGCGCGAGGCACATCGCTCGGGTCTGCGTGTAATCACGGAGCTGGTGATCAACCATACCTCGGACCAGCATCCGTGGTTCCAGGCCGCGCGCCGCGCCCGGCCGCAATCCGTCAAACGCAATTTCTATGTTTGGAGTGATAGCGACAAAATATTTCCGGAAACGCGAGTCATCTTTACGGACACGGAAAGCTCCAACTGGGCCTGGGATCCGCTCGCGCGTGGCTACTATTGGCACCGCTTCTTCACTCACCAGCCGGATCTCAATTTCAGCAATCCGCACGTGGTGCGTGCGGTAACTCGGATCATGCGTTTTTGGTTGGATATGGGCGTAGACGGTTTGCGCCTGGACGCCATCCCCTACCTGTGCGTGCGCGAAGGTACCAGCAATGAAAACCTTCCGGAGACCCATGCGGTGATCAAGCAGATGCGAGCGGTCGTGGACCGCCATTACCGCAACCGGATGTTTCTTGCCGAGGCTAACCAGTGGCCCGAGGACGTGCGGGATTATTTCGGCGAAGGTGACGAATGCCATATGGCCTATCACTTTCCGCTCATGCCGCGCATGTATATGGCGATCGCTCAAGAGGACCGTCACCCCATCGCCGAGATCCTGGGCCAGACCCCGGAGATCCCGGGGTCCTGCCAGTGGGCGATTTTCTTGCGCAACCATGACGAGCTCACGCTCGAGATGGTGACCGATCGCGAGCGCGATTATATGTATCAAGCCTACGCTGCCGATCCGCGCATGCGCGTGAATCTTGGGATCCGCCGCCGGCTCGCGCCGCTCATGGACAACGATCCCGACAAGATCAAGCTCATGAACAGCCTGCTGCTGTCTATGCCCGGCACGCCGATCATTTACTACGGGGACGAAATCGGGATGGGAGATAATATTTTCCTGGGTGATCGCAACGGCGTGCGAACCCCGATGCAATGGAGTCCGGATCGCAACGGCGGTTTCTCCCAAGTCGATCCCCAGCTGCTCTACCTGCCTCCCATTATGGATCCCGTGTACGGTTATCAGGGCGTCAATGTCGAGGCGCAGCGGCGCGATCCGTCGTCGCTGCTCAATTGGATGCGGCGTCTGCTCGCCGTGCGCAAGGCGCACAAGAGCTTCGGGCGCGGGACGTTGCATTTCTGCTATCCGGGAAATCGCAAAATCCTCGCCTATCTGAGGGAGTTTGACGGTGAGGCCCTGCTGTGCGTTGCCAACCTAGCACGTTCGGCGCAACCGGTGGAATTGGATCTTGCGGCCTATCAAGGCCGGGTTCCGGTGGAGATGCTCGGAAGAACATCCTTCCCCCCTATTGGCGTTCTGCCTTATCTATTGACCCTGCCGGGGTATGGTTTTTACTGGTTTCGTTTAGCTGAAGGGGCCGAAGCGCCCCCTTGGCACAAGGATCTGCTCGCCCCCCATGAACTTCCGGTCATGGTGCTATTTTCCGGCTGGCGCAGCTTCTTTCCGGAACAGGTGGAACCCGCGCGGCGGGCGATGGCAGAGAAGCTACGCCGGGCGTTGGAGGGGGAGATCCTTCCCGGTTACATCGCCGGCCAACGCTGGTTCGCGGCGAAGGGAGAGCACATCGAGCGGGTCGAAGTGCGCGAGTACGCGCATTGGTCGAAAGACCGAGATCATGCACTCCTGACTCGGGTCGATGTCCATCTCGCCGGCCTTGCGGAGCAGAGCTATTTTTTGCCGCTGGCCATCGCTTGGGAAACCGAAGAGCAAGGAGCCGCGCTCACGCCCTACGTGCTGGCCAAGGTCCGCCAACAGGCCCGCATCGGGATGTTGTGCGATGCGCTGGCCGATCCTGCTTTCGGCGAGACCTTGGTCGCCGCCATGGGGCAGAATGTTGAGCTGCCTTGGGGTCAAGGACGTCTCAGGTTCTCTTGCACCGCGGCCTTTGGGGTGCTGGCCGGGGAGACGGCCCTGCGCGAGATCAGGCTTCCGGCCATGGCCGGGACCAACACCACCGCGATCTTAGGAGAACGGTTGTTCTTGAAGGTCTACCGCCGCCTGCAAAGCGGTACCAACATGGAGCTCGAGATTGGACGCTTTCTCACCGAGGTCTCCCCGTTTACGCATGTGGCTCCGCTAGCCGGTGCGGTGGAGTACCAGGATGCCGATGGAAAAAGCTATACCCTTGGCTTATTGCAAGGCGCCGTCGCCAATCAAGGAGACGCCTGGACCTACACGCTCGATTATCTGGAGCGTTATCTCGAGGATGCTCGATTACAAGCTCCCGAAACGGCCGCCGTCCAGGCTGAGGAAGTTCACGGTCCGTATTTGTTGATGATGCGCACCTTGGGCCGCCGGACCGGCGAGCTGCACCAGGCGTTCGCTAAACCGAGCGGCGATAGTGCGTTCGATCCGGAGCCGATCCAGCGCCGGCATGTCCGCGCTTGGGGCGCGCGCGTTCGCGCCGACCTCCTCGCCACACTCAAGCTGCTGCGACGCCATCGCGCACTTGTACCCGAATCGTTATACGCCGAGTGCGAATCGCTTTTCGAGGCCCAGAAACGGCTCGTCGATCACATCGCGGCCTTGGCGCGTAGCGTTCCAAACGCAGTCAAGACTCGCTATCACGGCGATTACCATCTCGGGCAAGTGCTGCTGGCGGAGAACGACTTCATCATCGTCGATTTCGAGGGCGAGCCGGCGCGCCCGGTGCAGGAGCGGCGGGCCAAGCACTCGCCGTTGCGCGACGTGGCGGGTATGTTGCACTCGTTTGACTACGCGGCGCAAGCGGTGCTCAAGCGCTTTGCGGCGGATGATGGCTCGGACGCGGGTCTGCTCGGCCGCCTGGTTGCGGCGTGGGAACGGAGCGCGAAAGGCGCATTCTTAGCGGGATATAAAGCTGGGATAGAGGGTTGCCCCTCGTATCCCGATGTTCCCGACCACGTGCATGCCTTGCTCGATCTCTTCACGCTGGAGAAAGCCCTCTATGAGCTCCGCTACGAGCTTGGGAACCGGCCGGAGTGGATCGACATTCCGCTCCGTGGCTTGCTCAGAGTGGTGCGCGAGGACGCTAGGGAAGTATAGAAAGCACTTGAGCTTCATGACCAGTCGCCAATTTTTGCGAGGATCTAGGCTCTGCGGACAACCTCTGCTTCTGCCATGGTAGCTTCGCCTTTTCGGCAGCGCAGTCTCTAAGCATGTTGATAAAACCTCGACGCCATGCCGTGATGTCTTGTTTCCTCAGCACGTCCATGGAATTTTCCCAGCGTCGCCGGCGCTCGCTCATTGGCATCTGGATAGCTCTAGCGATCCCCTCCGCCACATCATCGATTTCGTAGGGATTCACCAGTATCGCGTCCTTCAGTTCACGCGCGGCCCCTGCGAGCTTGGATAACACCAGCGCTCCGGGATCTTCGGGGTCTTGTGCCGCGATGAATTCTTTCGCCACCAAGTTCATGCCGTCCCGCAGCGAGGTGATTAAACCGACCCTGCTTAAGGCAAGAAACCCAAGAACGGTGGAGCGGCCAAATCCCTTATTGATGTAACGCAACGGGACCCAGTCGTAATCCGAGTAGCGGCCATTTATCTCACCTGCCAAGGCCTCCAGCGTACGCCGGATCGCCTGGTATTCGGGCACGTCGGCTCGCGAGGGCTCGGCGATCTGCATAAATACGATGTGTCGGTGGTAATCGCAGTAGCGCTCTAACAGGCATCCATAAGCGCGAAAGCGCTCCACCAACCCCTTGGAGTAATCGAGGCGGTCGACTCCTGTGATCAACGTGCGGCCGACCAAGCTCCTGAGCAGGCGTCGCCCATAGAGAGCATTGCGCCCTCTCGCCGCTTGGCGCATCACGTCATTGACATCGATACCGATGGGAAACACACCTGTGTAGGTGCGTGCCCCGCCCAGCGACACCGCGCCGTCCGCGTGAATCGTGGCCCCGAGCCCATCTTCGGCCGCGTGTAGGAACGCCTTCAGGTCTAGCTCCGTTTGAAACCCCAGCAGATCGTAGGCACAGAGACAGCGCAACAAATCCTCGTGCCCAGGCAGCGTTCGCAGGACCTCATAGGGTGGGAATGGTATATGGAGAAAAAACCCGATGGGTTGGGAAACTCCGAATCGCCGCAGCTCCGAGGCCATGCGGATAAAATGATAGTCATGCACCCAAATGATGTCCTCGGCGTCGAGGAGTGAGACCAGCCTCTTGGCGAACTGCTCGTTGACGCGCTCATAGGCTGATAAGTCTTGGCGCTGGAATTCGACCCGGTGCAGTTGCATGTGAAACAAAGGCCAAAGCACGCGGTTGGCATACCCTCTGTAGTACCCGCGATAATCGTGGGTCGATAACGGCAAAGTCGCAAACGAGATCCCATCCTGCTCCAGGGTGTGGACTCTGAGCGGGACAGCGTCTGCGACCTCGCCGCTCCAGCCAAACCACAGTCCGCCCGATTCGTTCAAAGCCGCCATGATACCGACCGCGAGGCCACCCGGCGCCCTGCGCCCGGTTCGGGGCACAGCCACGCGGTTGGATACGATCACTAAGCGGCCCAAAATGCTTCCTCCCCGCGTTCTCTTCTCGCAGCAGTCGTTATCAACGCCTATGCATCAAAGCCTATGTCGGCTACCCTTCATAGGATGGAGATGGAATCGCTTCGATTTGAACCTTGGCGAGCCCTGCATCCTTCATCCCGAGCCGTATGGCGGCCGCACGCGAGAGATCGATAACCCGCCCATTTACGTAGGGCCCACGATCGTTGATCTCGACTTTGACCGACTTGCCGTTCCTGACGTTGGTCACTGCGACCTTGGTTCCTAACGGCAGGGTTCGATGCGCTGCGGTCAGCTCGTTTTGGTTGAAGATCCCACCGTTCGCGGTCTCTTTGCCGTGGAATCCCGGTCCGTACCACGAAGCGGTGCCCACCTGCTCGAAGGCCGGAGGCTTGTGAACCATGCCTCTGGCGGCCGCCCATCCTCCACCGAACAATGCAAGAATGGCGAGAAGCAGCAGCGGGCGATAGCAAGCTTGTAGGGGCATTTGTTCTCCTCTTGGGTCTCTGCCAAATGGACGCAACAAGCCTTGTGCCACATCCGGATGTCCACTCAAGCCGTTGATATAGCAGTCTAATTTTCTGGACGCGGGGCGCCGCCGAATGCGGACCATCGGCAAGGATTACTTGCCGCCCAGTAATCATTACCTGGGCAGATCGCCAATCAGCAGGATTTTCCGATTCCTCGTCCATGCTTTACAATTCGGAATTCCATGGCCACTCATGTCCATCCCCTGCCAACCCGAATCATGTCCCATGCATTGATAGTCGATGACGACTTGAACGCGCTCGCAGGCCTCGCGGAGCTAGTCGGTCGGCAGGGGTTTACCACCGACACGGCGAGCAGCTTGGGGGAGGCGCGCGACAAGATGGCAAGGAGGCGTCCCGATGTAGTGCTGCTCGATCTGTTGCTGCCGGACGGCAACGGGATGGACCTCTTTCAGGACATAGAATCTCGTAGCACGACCGAGGTAGTCCTGATCACGGGAAATGCGAGCCTGGAGACGTCCATCGAAGCCCTGCGGCTCGGGGCTGCCGATTACCTGACCAAGCCTGTCAACCTCAAGCACCTGAAAAACGTCTTGTCCCGGGTCGCCCGCCCGGCCGATCTCAAAGCAGAGCTCGACGAGCTGCGAGGTGATCTCCGCAGCCTCGGCCGCTTTGGCCGTTTGATCGGCGTGTCGCTGGCGATGCAAAAGGTCTACGACCAGATCGCTCGCGTAGCGCCGACGGCCGCGACCGTTCTCATCGCGGGGGAGAGCGGCACCGGCAAGGAACTCGTCGCGCACACGCTCCACGGCCTGAGCCGCCGCAGGAAAGAGGCGTTCCTTCCCGTCAATTGCGGCGCAATACAGGCGCAACTGATCGAGAGCGAGCTTTTTGGTCATGAAAAGGGCAGCTTTACCGGGGCGACGCGCGAGCACAAGGGCTACTTCGAGCAGGCCGACGGCGGCACCCTGTTCCTTGATGAGATCACGGAGATGCCGTCCGAGCTCCAGGTCAAGCTGTTAAGAGTCCTCGAGACCGGCACGTTCATGCGTGTAGGTGGCGACAAGCAGATCGAGACCGACGTGCGTGTGATCGGCGCGACGAACCGCCATCCCGAGGAAGCCGTAGCCGAAGGCAAGCTGCGCGAAGATCTGCTCTACCGCCTGCAAGTCTTTCCCCTCCAAATGCCGCCGCTGCGCGCGCGGGGTGAGGATATCGATCTGCTCGCCAACCATTTCCTGGGTGAGATGAACAGCATGGAGTCGATCCACAAGACCTTTAGCCCGGAGGCCTTGCAGCAGCTTCGTCGTTATCCCTGGCCGGGCAATATCCGCGAGCTGAAGAACGCCATCCATCGGGCGTTCATCATGGCGGACGATGTGATCGATGTGCATTGCCTGCCTCAGGATCTCGGAGTATCTTGCGCTGCGCCCGGCAAGTCCCAAAATGTTCAAGTGGGCGTGAGCCTCAAGGAGGCCGAGAGGGCTTTGATCCTCGCCACTCTCGAGCACTGCAGCGGCAGTAAGCAGGAGACCGCGAGGATGCTCGCTATCAGCTTGAAGACCCTGTACAACCGTCTGAAGGACTACGGGGTCGAATAGGCCCCGCTAGCCGCACTTCGGTGCCCGCCGCAAGTCGAGGATTCGCCCCAGCTCTCCCCACGGAGGCACGTAAGAGGCGGCCGTTTATGCCTCTCTTGCACGGACCTCATGTGGCCGGTGTCCATTTCGGTGACCAGCCTAACCCAACTTTCTCAACTGGAGGGGATCAGCCGCCGGGAAGGCGCATAAATCGGACGGTGCGGTCAATAGGTCTCCACTACAAATGGGTGGGTTCGCTTCAGTGTACGAGTTGGCCTGCGGCGGT
>JBOIDL010000019.1:0-30961 GCA_050740435.1 Gammaproteobacteria bacterium | reverse complement strand
ATGATGTGATCTCCTGTGGTTGGTAGGGTTGCCAATCACTGAGATCGTCAACCATCATGCAGGTTCCATGACTGTATATATTTATTAACGCGTTGATATACCAGTAAATTTTGTGGGGATACGTCAGCATCCGGCCCCTTTGCTGCACGCCGCGGATCTCCTGAGTGTGCAAGCCGCTCAATGCGCTTTCGCGGGCGATGCGCGGGACGATATCGTGGCCGGTCACCAAGCCGGAATGAAAACGCTGGTTGCCCGCTTCGGCTATATCGACCCCAGCGAAGACACAGCCGCTTGGGGCGCCGACGGCGAAGCACATGCGCCCGCCGACATCGTGCACTGGTTACGGCCTTGGACCGTGTGAAGTGGATTGCGCCGATCATTGCCGCGAACGAGTGGCGGTACCTGGTTCGAACTATTACTACAGCACCGTTTTCTTACCGACGGAACGCCAAAGGCCGCTGCACGTAATGTTCGCATTCAAAGAGGAACTGACGGCCATTCCGAGGAGTTGCGCCGATCCGGGCGTTGCACGCTTGAAACTAGAGTGGTGGCGGCAGGAGCTCGCGGCGGTGTTTTCCGGGGGCCGCTCCGCGCATCCGGTGGCGACGGCGCTTGCGGAACTGGCCGAGCGCGCGGCGGCGCCGAAAACCGAGATCTTCGCCGCCATCGACGCCGTCGAACATGACATCGGCCCCCTCGCGTGCCCCACCTTCGCGGACCTCACGGCGCAGTTCGGCAGGGTTTACGGCGGCTTTTGGCGCATCGCCGCCGGCATCGCCGGGTTCGATGATCGTGCCACGCCCGATCGCATCGCGGATCTCGGGAGCGCCGTCGATCTGAGCCAGTCATTACAGGACTTGCGAATCGACGCCACCCGCGGCCGTGCCGCCCTGCCCGCCTCCGAGCTTAGCGCGCACGGGATCGATCCCTACGATCTATCCAGCCCGCAAGCGCCGGGGCGCTTGCGTCTTATCCTTGTCGAACACATCAAGCGGCTCCGTGGGTTGCTCTCCGATAGCATCGCGCGGGTGCCGGCGCTCGATCGCATGCGCCAGTTGAACACCCTGGTGATGGCGAATTTACTCTTGGCGACCCTAGAAGAGATAAAACATGACGGCTATCGAGTGAGCGAGCACCGGTTGGCGCTCACGCCGGTCCGTAAACTGCTGATAGCGTGGCGAACGAAGCGCCGCGCGCTTCGAGGTTGAATTCGCCGCCATGGTAAAAATACCCGAGCCTGGCCCTTTAGAAATCGTAGCCCGGGTTAGGCGTCTCACCGGTGCCGCAGCAAAGCAAGCGAACGGCCTTGGAGCGGATAGCTCATCCCGGAAGCGTATCGTCCCTCGACCGCCCTCTCTGCTTCAAAAGCGGTGTCCAGCACGACCTCCCAAACGCCGTCTTGAAACGAAGGCAGCTCGAACGTGATAGGCTCGTGATGCGCGTTCAGCAACACCAGGAAATCATCATCGGCAAGGGGTTGACCGCGTTCGTCGATCTCCATAAGCCCGTGTCCGGCGAGGTACATGCCTATGCAGCGGGCGAACGGTTGGCTCCACTCCTCGCCGCTGATCTCGCCGCCCCTTGGATGCAACCAGAGGAGATCCTTGACCCGCTTGTCACCGAGCTGGCGTCCCTGGAAAAAGTCGCGTTTCCGGAATAGAGGGTGCTCCCGGCGGAAGCGTATCAGACGCTCGACCCAGCCGCGCAGATCAAGGTCCGCGGCCGTGAGGTGCCAATTCATCCAGCTTACGGCATTGTCCTGGCAATAGGCGTTGTTGTTGCCGCCTTGGCTGCGGCCCATCTCATCGCCCGCGAGCAACATCGGCACCCCTTGCGAGAGCAGCAGAGTGGCCAGGAAATTCCGTTTTTGCCGGGCGCGCAGGCTCAGGATCGCGGGATCCTCGGTGGATCCCTCGACGCCGCAGTTCCAGCTACGGTTATGCGTCTCCCCGTCGCGATTATCCTCGCGATTGGCGTCATTGTGCTTGCCGTCATGGCTCACCAGATCCTGCAAGGTGAATCCGTCATGAGAGGTAATGTAGTTGATGCTCGCGTAAGGCCCCCGGCGCCGGTAGAGGTCGCTCGAGCCCGTGATCCGGGAGGCCACTTCACCAATCACCCCCCCGCTTCCTTTCCAATACTCGCGTACCGCATCGCGGTAACGGTCGTTCCATTCGCTCCAACCGGCCGGAAAATTACCGGTTTGGTGGCCGCCTTCGCCGACATCCCAGGGCTCGGCGATGAGCTTGACCCGGGACAGTATGGGGTCCTGCGAGATGAGGTCGAAAAAGGCCGCACGCGGGTTCACCGCGTCTGATTCCCGGGCGAGCGCCGCGGCGAGATCGAAGCGGAAACCATCGACATGCATGTCCAGCACCCAGTAGCGCAGGCTGTCCATAATGAGTTGAAGCACCCTGGGGTGCCTCGTGTCGAGTGTGTTTCCGCAACCCGTATAGTCGACGTAATAGCGCGGATTATCCTGCTTTAAACGGTAATAAGCGGCGTTGTCGATTCCGCGGAAACAAAGGCTGGGTCCCAAATGGTCGCCTTCGCCGGTATGGTTATAGACGACATCCAAGATGACCTCGATGCCGGCCGCATGCAGGGTCTTGACGAGGGTTTTGAATTCGTTCACCTGTCCGGTGGCCAGATAGCGTGACTCCGGGGCGAAGTAGCCGATGGAGTTATATCCCCAGTAGTTACATAAACCCTGTTCCACGAGACGGTGATCATCGACGAAGCTGTGCACGGGCAAGAGTTCCACCGAGGTGATGCCGAGCCGCTTGAGATAGCCGACAACCGGCGCCGAAGCGAGACCGGCATAGGTTCCTCGCAGTGGGATCGGGACCTCGAGATGCTGACAGGTAAAACCCTTGACGTGCAGCTCATAGAGGATGGTTTCATGCCACGGGACGCGCGGGGGTTGATCGTCGCCCCAGGTGAAGGCTGGATCGATCACCGCGCACTTGGGTATTGCCCAGGCATTATCGCGGCTATCGAGCGAGAGGTCCGCGTCCGGGCTAGCGGCGTTGAAGCCGAAATGCGCATCCGTCCATCGCCACGGGCCTACGATGGCCTTGGCGTAGGGGTCGAGAAGCAGCTTGTAGGGATTGAAGCGGTGCCCGCGCTTCGGATCATAGGGACCGTGGACACGGTAAGCGTAGAGGAGCCCCGGGTGTGCCTCCGGCAGATAGGCATGCCAGACCTGGTCGGTCCTTTCTTGAACGTTGATGCGTTCCACCTCGTGCATACCTTTGGGATCGAAAACACAAAGCTCGACCTTCTCGGCATGCTCAGTGAAGAGCGCGAAATTGACTCCTCGCCCATCCCAGGTGGCGCCTAAGGGGTAGGGCCGGCCAGACCAGACCGCACGGGTTTGCATATCCCGTTTAATCGAACGAAGGTCACTTTGAAATAACGGTGGCAGGACGATCGGTAGCCCTGCGTCACCGGATGCCTTTTAATCCCCCAACGGCCCGTCCCAGTCCGGACGCAGAGGCATCCCGCTGGTTCCGCGACCGACCTCGGTCTTGACCGCCAGGATCTGGTTTACGCGGATCCAGTCGCCCGAGAAACGCGAGGCTGACCCCGCCAAGTAGAGCCTCCAAACTCGCGCGCGGCCGATTGACGAAGCGGCGACGGCTGCATCCCACCGAGCCTCGAGATTACGGCACCAGTGTTTCAGTGTGAGCACGTAATGCTCGCGTAAATTTTCGAGATGCCTGGCCTCGAATCCCGCTTGTTGCATCGAGGACAGGATCCTTCCGGCCTCGATCAGCTCGCCGTCGGGGAACACATACCGGTGTGCAAAGCCGGACCGCGCCAAAGCCTCGTTCTGGAACGGCCTGCGGCTGATGGCGTGATTGAGGAAGCGGCCGCCCGCGCGCAACAACGAGTGAACCTTCTTAAAGTACTCGCTCATGCGGGCAACCCCAACATGCTCGAACATTCCGACCGAGCTGACGGCGTCAAAAGGCCCATCGTCAACATCCCGGTAATCCTGGAATCGGATCTCCACGCGATCGGCCACGCCCTCTCTCCGCACCCAGTCCCGGGCATAGTGAACCTGACGATCCGAAACCGTGATGGCGACCACTCTGGCTCGATAATGTTTCGCGGCGTGTAGGCCGAGGGCGCCCCATCCGCACCCGATGTCCAAGAGCCGGTCGTCCCGACCCAGGCCCAACTTGCGGCAGATGAGATCATGCTTTTTCGCCTGCGCCTGGTCGAGGGAATCCGAATCGGACTCGAAGACGGCACAGGAATAAGTCATCGAAGGTCCGAGGATGATACGGTAGAAGTCGTTTGACACGTCGTAATGATGGGCGATCGCGGCCGCGTCGCTGGCGCGCGAATGGCGGTCTCGTCGTGGCTTTGCCTCCTCCACGGGCGGTGTAACGGGCCGGAGGTTATGCAGTCCGATCAATTTCAACGCCATCCACCATTGCCGCGGAGAGAGCTTTATGTTCGGCAGGCGCTTGTGCAACTCGACAAACGCGTGGATGTCGCCTTCGATCTCAACGTCCCCCGCGACATAGGCGCGCGCGAATCCGATTTCCCCCGGAGAGGTCGCGATCCGGCGCAGGGCGTCCTTAGAACGGATGACGAGGATTGCCGGCGCGTGGACCGGCCCCATCACCGTTCCGTCATAGGCCCGGACGCCAATCGGAAGGTCTGGACCGAATAGGTCATCTATGAATTCCTTAATCTTCATAACACACGTCGAGGTAGAGGAGTTTCAACGCCATTTTCGCATTGGCTTACGGTTCTGGAAATCCCTGGCAACGCCCAATCGAATAGCATTTATGGAAACTCGAACTCATTCCCCTAGGAGGCCCATCGGACCCGATGTAAAATAGACTCGCCCAGCGATTGGCGTTCTACCATGTCCGATCCCGCCGAACACCTCGCCACCTATGACGACCTGTGTCGTGTGCCGGCGCATCTTGTCGCGCAGATCATCCACGGGCAGCTCATCACCCTACCGCGACCGGCGCCCAAGCATGCACGCGCCTCATCGATCCTGGGCGGCAAGTTGATTCCGAGCTACGACGAGGGCAGCAACGGCCCCGGGGGTTGGTGGATCCTGGACGAGCCGGAGTTGCACCTGGGATCGCACATCCTGGTCCCCGATCTCGCCGGCTGGCAGCGGGAGAGAATGCCCGCCTTGCCGGAGAAGGCTTACTTCGATCTGGTGCCGGACTGGGTGTGCGAGGTGCTTTCGCCGGCCACGGCGCAGATGGATCGGGTCGACAAGCTGCCCCTCTATGCCGCGCAGGCGGTGGGGCATGCCTGGCTCGTGGACCCCGACGCGCAAACCCTCGAGGTCTACGCTCTGCACGAACGCCGCTGGCGGCTCGAGGGCGCCTTCAAGGCGGCGGAAGAGGTCTCGGCGCCACCCTTCGAGGCGCTCCGTTTCAGCCTAGCGGCGTTGTGGCCGTGACCCCGCATAGAGGGACAGTAAGGAACACCTCCGTTACTCCGTCAGAGCAACCCGGCGCGGAGTTCAGAGGCGCGGTAGGAGCTCTTCAGCCTTGCGGCGGCCGATCTCGATCAGCTCCCGTGCGCGGTGGAATTCGTGAAACGCGCAGGCATTGGCCGGGATCTCGATGTAGAGATCGGGCGAATACGCGGCGAGCCGAAAACGAGCGATGACATTTTGCATCATGTCCATCGATCGGCCGGCTATCTCGATGAGGCTCAGATCGCCGGGAGCGCGCTGTTCGCGGCGCTGATAGAGCGCCTCGATGTAGCGCGCGATGCGCTGGTGGTAGAAGCTAAAAGGCCGCTCGGGCGCTGGATCGGCGCGGTTAAGCTCGGGGTCCGGCGTGCCGTTGAGACCGACCGCGACGGTGAGGGTGTTATGATCGTGCAAGGTCGGAGCGATCGGGATGGGGTCCACCAACCCGCCATCGACGAGCAGCATGTCTTGATAGTCAAAGGGCGTAAAGATGGTCGGTATGGAAATCGACGCTCGCACGGCATCAAACAAGGGTCCGCGGCGCAGCCACACCTCTTTACGGGCGCGCAGATCGGTCGCCACGGCCGTGAAGCTTACCGGTAGATCCTCAATAGTGCGGTCGCCGATGAGATCGCGCAATAAGTTAATAATCTTCTCACCCTTGAATAGCCCCTTGCGGTCAAACGCGAAATCGAGCAGCCGGATCACGTCGCCGCGTTCGAGCGCCGTGACCCAGCGGGTAAAAACATCCAGCCGCCCGGCAGCATAAATCCCGCCGACCAGCGCCCCCATGGAGGCGCCGGCAATCGAGCGGATATCGAAGCCGTTATTCACGAGCGCCTGGATCACGCCGATATGCGCGAATCCGCGCGCCCCGCCGCTGCCGAGGACCAGTGACACGGTGCGCGGCGCGCTCATAACAAGAGTGCGGCATGCAACCGCGTGCCGGACCTGACGCAAACCAGGATCGGTGCGCCGCGGGAGACCTTGCGTCTAGGGAAGCTCTGCAAAAGTGTCGCGAGCAAGCCTAGTGGATTATGAAACCGGCGCCGGCAGGTCGGAACTCCCCATCAAGAAGCTGTCGATCCCCCGGGCCGCGGATCGGCCTTCCGCGATGGCCCAGACGATGAGCGACTGGCCACGCTGCATATCGCCGGCGGTGAACACGCCGGGCGCACTGGTCATCCAGTTCTTGTCGCGCCGGACATTGCCCCGCTCGGTGAGCTGCACCCCGAGCTGCTCTAGCATCCCGGGTTTCTCGGGACCGGTGAAACCCATCGCCAGCAGCACCAGATCACAGGGCAGCTCGAAACCCGATCCCGCGATCTCCTTGAAGCTTGGCCGGCCATTGAGGTGTTCGATTTCGACTTGAACAAGTTCCAGCGCCGTGACGTGGTCTCGCCCGTTGCCATGGAAGCGTTTCGTCGAGACAGAATAGACCCGTTCGCCGCCTTCTTCGTGCGCGGACGACAACCGGTAAACGTTCGGCCACAGCGGCCAGGGATTGTCCGCAGCGCGCTGCGCCGGGGGTCTCGACAGAATTTCAAGTTGGTGGACCGAGGCCGCGCCTTGGCGGTGGACGGTGCCCAGGCAGTCGGCGCCGGTGTCGCCGCCGCCGATGATGACAACGCTCTTAGCGTGAGCGGTGATAAACTCGGCATCGGCCATGACATCCCCTTCGCAGCGGCGGTTTTGTTGAGTGAGGTAGTCCATCGCGAAATGAATTCCCTTGAGATCGCGGCCGGGGACCGGCAGATCCCGGGGGGCGCACGCACCGCCCGCGAGCAGGATCGCATCGAACTCCCGGCGCAGCTCCTCGGCCGGGACGTTGTGCCCCACATGTGCGTTCACTCGAAACTGGACGCCTTCCCGCTCGAGCTGCCGCAAGCGGCGGTCGAGAACGCGCTTCTCCATCTTGAATTCCGGTATACCGTAGCGTAGTAGGCCTCCGATCCGATCGGCGCGCTCGAATACCGTGACCGCATGCCCGGTGCGGCGCAACTGTTGGGCGGCCGCCAGCCCGGCCGGGCCCGAGCCGACGACTGCGACCTTTTTACCGGTTTCGGATCTGGGAGAAGGGCCGGGCTCGATCCAACCCTCGGCAAACGCCCGATCGATAATTGTGAGCTCGACCGCCTTGATCGTCACCGGATCGTTATTGATACCGAGCACGCAGGCGCCCTCGCACGGGGCGGGGCACAGGGTCCCGGTGAACTCGGGAAAGTTATTGGTCGCATGCAGGCGGTCTATGGCCTCGCGCCAGAGATTTCGATAGACGAGATCGTTCCAATCCGGGATCAGGTTGCCCAAGGGGCAACCCTGGTGGCAGAACGGGATCCCACAATCCATGCAACGCGCGGCTTGCTGCTTGAGTACTTCCTGGGGCCAAGGCGACATGACCTGGCACCAATCATGGACGCGCTTCTGGATGGGGCGGTAGGGTTGCTTCTGGCGCTTGTATTCTACGAATCCGGTCACCTTACCCATGAGCGGCTTCCATGACTGCTTGTTCTTCGGAGACGCCGGTGGCCTGGGCGTTAACGATGGCCGCCAGCACGCGTTTGTAGTCTTTAGGCATGATCTTCACGAATTTTCTCTGCATGGATGTCCAGTTAGCCAGGGTTTTCCGCGCAACGCCGCTCTGGGTATAGTGGGCATGGCGGTGGAGCATGTCCTTGATGCCGTCAATCTCTACGGGATCGGTTAAAGGTTCGAGATCGACCATGCCGAGGTTACAGCGGCTTTCGAAGCCACCGTCGAGATTCAGCACGTAGGCGGTGCCGCCCGACATTCCGGCCGCGAAGTTGCGCCCGGTGTGTCCCAGTACCACGACGCGGCCCCCGGTCATGTATTCGCAGCCGTGGTCTCCGACACCCTCGACCACGGCGAACGCGCCGCTGTTGCGTACCGCGAAGCGCTCGCCTGCGATGCCGCGAATATATACCTCGCCGCCGGTGGCCCCGTAGAGCACCACGTTACCGACGATGATATTATGCTCGGCGACCAAGGTGGAATGCCGCGGCGGATGGAGAATGATCTTGCCTCCCGACAGACCCTTGGCGAGGTAGTCATTGGCGTCACCCTCGAGGGTCATGGTCACGCCGCGCGGCAGGAAGGCTCCGAAGCTTTGGCCCGCCGAACCGGTGAAGTGGATGCGTATGGTGTTGTCGGGCAGGCCTTCGGCACCGTAGCGGCGCGTGATCTCGTAACCGAGGAGGGTGCCTACGGTGCGGTTGATGTTGCGGATAGGAAGAATGATGTTGAGCGGTTTCTGCACCTCCAGCGCGGCCCGGCAAAGCGGGATGAGCGTTGTCTTATCCAGAGATTTATCGAGCCCGTGATCTTGCTCCCGGATCCTGCGAATCGCGACCTCCGGGCCCATCTGCGGCTGGTGCAGGATCTGCGAAAAATCCAAGCCCTTCGCCTTCCAGTGCGCGATGGCCTTCTTCACATCCAACTTGTCCACCCGTCCGATCATCTCGTCCACGGTACGGAAGCCGAGCCGTGACATGATCTCGCGGATCTCCTTGACGATGAAACGGAAGAAGTTTTCAACGAATTCGGGCTGACCGTTAAATTTCTTGCGCAGATCCGGATCTTGGGTTGCGATGCCGACCGGACAGGTGTTGAGGTGGCAGACGCGCATCATGATGCAACCCGCGACCACGAGCGGCGCGGTCGAGAAACCGTATTCCTCGGCGCCGAGGAGCGCGGCGATCACCACATCGCGTCCGGTCTTGAGTTGGCCGTCAGTCTGCACCACGATGCGATCGCGGAGCTTGTTCATGACCAATACCTGTTGGGTTTCCGCGAGACCGAGCTCCCAAGGCACCCCGGCGTGCTTGAGCGAGGTTACGGGCGAGGCCCCGGTGCCTCCGTCGTAGCCCGATATCAGGACGACATCGGCGTGCGCTTTGGCGACGCCGGCCGCAATGGTCCCCACGCCAACCTCCGCCACGAGCTTGACATGGATGCGCGCTCGCGGATTCGAGTTCTTGAGATCGTAGATGAGCTGGGCGAGGTCCTCGATCGAGTAGATATCGTGATGCGGGGGCGGTGAAATCAAACCGACCCCGGGTGTCGAAAAGCGCACCTTGGCGATCCACGGATACACCTTGTGGCCGGGCAACTGTCCGCCTTCGCCGGGCTTGGCGCCTTGGGCGATCTTGATCTGGATGTCATCGGCATTGACGAGGTACTCGCTGGTGACGCCGAAACGGCCCGAGGCCACCTGTTTGACGGCGCTGCGGCGCAAGTCTCCGTTCGCATCGGCTTTGAAGCGCGCGGGATCTTCGCCGCCCTCGCCGGTGTTGGATTTGGCGCCCATACGGTTCATGGCGATCGCGAGCGTCTCGTGCGCTTCTTGGCTGATCGAGCCATAGGACATCGCGCCGGTCGCGAAGCGCTTGAGGATCGATTCCGCCGGCTCCACTTCTTCCAGCGGAATTGGATTTTCCGCAAGCTTGAATTCGAACAAGCCACGCAGCGTCGCCCGGTTCTCGCTCTGTTCGTCAACTAAGCGCGTGTACTCCTTGAAAACTTCGTACTGTCCGGTACGCGTCGCATGCTGAAGCTTGAAAACCGTCTCGGGATTGAAGAGATGGTACTCGCCATCGCGCCGCCACTGATACTCGCCGCCCCAGTCGAGATCCGGCTTCCCGGCCGGCCGCTGCGTGAACGCGCGGTGGTGGCGCAACGCGATCTCCTTGGCGATCACCTCGATCCCAATCCCGCCGACACGCGACGCGGTCCGGGTAAAGTAGGTATCGACCAATTCCCGCTCTAATCCCACGGCCTCGAAGATCTGAGCGCCACGATAGGACTGGATGGTGGAGATCCCCACCTTGGATATGACCTTGAGCACGCCCTTGTTCAAAGCCTTGATGTAGTTTTTCACCGCTTGGGCGTGATCGACGCCTTCCAGGAGTCCCTGACAAATCATGTCGTCGAGCGTCTCGAATGCCAAGTAGGGATTGATGGCGCCGGCGCCGTAGCCGATGAGCGCGGCGGCATGATGAACCTCGCGCGGCTCGCCGGTTTCCACGACCAGGCCCGCCTTGATGCGCGTGCCTTCGCGGACCAGATGGTGATGCACGCCGGCGGTCGCGAGCAACGCCGGTATCGGCGCGCAATGCTCGTTGACGCCGCGATCGGAGAGAATGATGTAGGTCGATCCCTCGGCAATGGCTTGGCTCGCGCGCGCGCAGATCTCCTGCATGGCCCGTGTGAGCCCGCTGCCGCCCTCGGCGGCCGGGAACAAGATCGGGATGGTCGCCGAGCGAAATCCGGGCAGATCGAGATGGCGGATCTTGGCGAGCTCGCCGTTGTCGAGGATCGGCGTTTTGAGCTTTAATAATCGGCAGCTTTCGGGGCCCGGGTTAAGCAGGTTGCCTTCGGGGCCGATGGGGGTCTCGATCTGGGTGACCAACTCTTCGCGAATGCCATCAAGCGGCGGGTTCGTCACCTGCGCAAAAAGCTGCTTAAAGTAATCGTAGAGCAACCGGGGGCGGTTCGATAGCACGGCCAGGGCGGCGTCGGTTCCCATGGACCCGATCGCTTCTTCCCCGGTCATCGCCATGGGCGCCATGATGAGCCGCAGATCCTCATGCGTATACCCAAACGCTTGCTGCCGCCTGAGCACCGTTGCGTGATCGGGTTCGTGTACTTCGGGCGGCTCGGGCAACTGTTCGAGCGGCACGATGCTCTGGGATAGCCATGCGCGGTAGGGGTGGGCGCTCGCAAAGGCGTGCTTGAGCTCAGCATCATCGATGATGCGTCCTTCGCGGGTATCGACGAGGAAGATACGTCCGGGGTGCAGGCGTTCCTTAATCAAAACGTTTTCCGGTGGAATATCCAGTACGCCCACCTCGGAGGCCATGACCACCAACCCGTCCTTGGTGACGTAGTAACGCGATGGGCGCAATCCGTTCCGATCGAGCACCGCGCCGATCACCGTTCCGTCCGTGAACGCGATCGAAGCGGGCCCGTCCCAGGGTTCCATCAGACAGCCGTGGTAATCGTAGAACGCCTTGCGTTCATCGTTCATCGACTCGTGTCCGCTCCAGGCTTCCGGGATCATCATCAGTACCGCGTGCGCGAGCGGACGGCCGCTCATGTGCAAGAACTCCAGCACGTTATCGAAGCACGCCGAATCGCTGCCTTCCTCGTCAATGATCGGGAACAGCTTTTTGAGGTCCTCGCCGAAGAGCGGCGATGCGCAAAGCGCCTCGCGGGCGCGCATCCAATTGATATTGCCGCGCAAGGTGTTGATCTCACCGTTGTGGGCGATGTAGCGGAACGGTTGCGCAAGCGGCCAGGAGGGAAAGGTATTCGTCGAGAAGCGCTGGTGCACTAACGCCAGCGCGGATTCGACGGCCGGATCGACGATATCGGGAAACATCGCTTCGATTTGATTCCCGGTCAGCATCCCCTTGTAAATGAGCGTCCTGCACGAGAGGCTCGGGATGTAGAATATGCCGCGCTCGGATAGATCGGAGTCCCGGATCGCGTGCTCGATGCGTTTGCGGATCACGTACAAGCGGCGTTCGAAGGCGGCCTCGTCGCCGATCTCCGCCGATCGGCCGATGAACACTTGCCTGAAGCTCGGCTCTACGGCTTGTGCCGACGGGCCGATGAGTGTGTCGTCGGTGGAGACCGCCCGCCAGCCGAGCACCCGCTGCCCTTCCTCTCTTATGATAGCCTCGAAGCGATCGCGGCACATCCGCGCTTGGGCCGGGTCCCGCGGCAGAAAGACCAAGCCGGCGCCGTACTGGCCGAGGGCCGGCAGGCTTATCCCGAGCTTGGCGCATTCGCGGGCGAGAAACCCGTGTGGCATTTGCAACAGGATGCCGCAGCCGTCGCCGGTATTGTCCTCACACCCGCACGCGCCGCGATGCATGAGATTTTTTAGGATGGTCAATGCTTGCGTCACAATGGTATGGGATTGTCTTCCCTGAATGTCGACCACGAAGCCGACACCGCAAGCGTCATGGTCGAATGCGGGGTCGTAAAGACCCTCTTGCGTATGTCCAACCCAATGCATAGCTACATCACCGCCCTGAAGAGTTAAACTCAAATATTATCAACGTTTTATTCCGAGATTATGAGGCATAGGCGCCTAACCCAGGGACACGTCTCGGCAGTTATACGAGCCCCTCTGCGCGACCTATATACCAAAACCGGTCCATGAGTATATAACCGCGATTCGGGAGTGTCACGGCGTTCGCACTAAGGCCTTATCAAACCGCGGCTATTCGATGGTAGCGTGGGCGGGGCGAGGGAATAGCGTCTTTGGTGTTCCTTGAGTTAGGAACTACCACTGCTGCGGTGTTGCCAGCACGTCCAAGTCGGCGATTCGCCGCAGCCAGGGTTGTTGGGCTTGTATCGCCTTCGGTAAGGTTCGCACAGCCGCGCTTGCCGCGCGGCGATCGGGGAACGGGCCGAGGACGACGAGGTACCACGTCTGGCCCTTGCGCCGGATCGCGACCACGCGCGCCCGGCCGCCGATCTGATGCTGTGCCAGGAACCGTTCGCCGGCGGCCGGATCCCGGATCGCAGTTAGTTGTAACACATACTGCTCGGGCGGCAGTGGCCGCAGGAGCGTCGGCACAGGTTCGATCAGGGTGTTTTTTCCGGCCGTGGGTGCGGCGAGGCCGGATTCGAGCTTGGGTTGGTTAGTCTTCGGCGTTTGCGGCCGCGCGGCGGCGGACGGCGCTGATGGCGCTTGTTTAGGCGGGGAAAACTCGACCGGCGCCGGATCCTCGGAGAGGAGGCGAAGGAATCGGTCTTGGAGAGAATCGATCGCGATAATGATACTCACCGCGGCGAGCAATGCGGCGACGATGTTAAGACGCCATTGGTGCCTGGCGATGGAACCGAAGCGCGGCGAGGATTCGTCATGCTCACTCCCGGCGGGCGGCGGTTGCTTGAGGGTTTGCCACATGAGGTGATCGATGCGTCCGGGGGATCCGGCGGATCCCCTATGTATTCGCCCGACCTCGCTGCCGTCCAGCGGCAGAAGACTCGCTAAGCCCCTGCGGTTGTAGCGGGCCTCGAGATAGGCCCGCGTCTGCTCGAGGGTAAAAGACGGCATGTCCAAAATATGGACGATAGTCTCTCGCAGGGACTGGAGCTCCGGGGCCTCGAGTATGGTGCTAATGTGCGGCTCACACAACAAAACAACACGCAACGTGCCTGGCTTGGAGGCTCCGCGCGCAAACAGGAGCTTGAGCGCATGGGCGGGCAGTTCATGGGCGTCATCAACGAATAACACCGAAATAAGACCATGCTGTTCACGCTGACAGAGGATAGCGCCGATCGCCTCGGTCAATGCCTTGCGATCCGCTCCCGCCGCGCTGACGCCGATCGAGACCGCGAGGTCCCTGAGGAGCGAGCGGGAGTCGAGCATAGGATTCGCCTGAAATCGCGTCACTAACCACGTGTCCGGCGCCCGCGCCAGCACTTGGTCCGCGAGCGTGGTTTTTCCGCTCTGCCGCTCGCCGATCACGAGCAGCAGCCGATCGCTGTGGTCGATAAGGTGGCGGATGAGCTCCAGCCGTTGCGTCAAGGCCGGCGTAGTGAAGTAAAACGCCGCTTCGGGCCCGGCCAACGCTTCTTCCGGCACGCGCATCGCTATGCGCTCACGCGCGGCCTATCCGGCGCGGCGGTCTGAACCGCGTTTAGGCGGGGAGGGGCTCCGCACGGCATGCGACGAGTGTATGACGCAAGCAGTCCCTGTCATAGTCCCCCGTGACAACCGCCTGACCGATTTTTTCCAGTAACACGAGACGAAGGGCGCCGCCCAGAGCTTTCTTGTCGAGCGCCATGAGACGCAACATCCGTTCGGTGGGAAGCGGGCAGCGCACAGGTAACCCCGCCTGTCGCAGCAGGGACTCGACGCGCCTTAATTCGCCTTCGCCCAGCCAGCCGAGCCGCACCGACAGATCCGCCGCCATGGAAAGCCCGGCCGCGACGGCTTCTCCATGCAACCAGGCGCCATAGCCGAGGCCGGTCTCGATGGCATGGCCGAAGGTGTGGCCAAGATTGAGCATTGCGCGCATGCCGGACTCGCGCTCGTCGGCGGCGACGATCTCGGCTTTGATAGCGCACGAGCGCTCGATGACATAACTTAGTGCCGCTGGGTCGCGTTCGAGAAGGTGCGGCAGATGATTTTCCAGCCACGCAAAGAAATCACCGTCGCGGATGAGGCCGTACTTGATCACTTCGGCCAGACCGGCCCGGAATTCTCTGGGAGGTAGGGTGACCAGCGTATCGATGTCGGCGATGACGCAACGGGGCTGGTGAAAAGCCCCGATCATGTTCTTCCCGAGCCGATGATTCACGCCCGTTTTTCCGCCAACCGAGGAGTCGACTTGGGACAAGAGCGTGGTCGGGATCTGAACATAATTCACGCCACGCTGATAGCAAGCCGCGGCAAATCCGGTAATATCCCCGACCACCCCGCCTCCAAGCGCGATCAAGGTACAGCGCCGATCAAAGCGGCGCTCCAGCAAAGCAGTGATGATGCGGTTCATGGTCTCGAGCGTCTTGTATTCTTCTCCGTCGGGGAGCGTCACGCTTGCGGCATCGTATTCGTGGAGATGTGCCGTTATCCGGGCCAAATAGAGCGGTGCCACGGTCTCGTTCGACACGATCATCACCTGCGCATTAGGCAGGTAGGGGGTGAGGAGTGCGTGCTTCTCGATCAAGCCCGCGCCGATGAAAATCGGGTAGCTACGCGGGCCAAGCTCTAGGCGCAGGGTCTTCATGGCTGTTCGACGAAAAGACGGATCTCGGTGATGACCTGCCTTAGCGTGCGGCCGTCGGTGTTGATGACCAAGTCCGCGACCTCGCGATAGAGCGGATCACGGTGCCTAAGAAGCTCTTGCAGCGTGCGCTTCGGATCCGCCGTCTGCAATAACGGACGATTAATGTCCCGGTGCGTGCGTGTGAACAGCCGATCGACCGAGGCGCGCAAGTACACGGCTATCCCGCGAGTCTTCATACACTCCCGATTGTAGGCATCGATTACGGCGCCACCGCCGGTGGCTAGTACCGTATTTTGCCGCAGCGTGAGCTCGTCGATGATCTTGCTTTCCCGGCGGCGGAAACCCGCTTCCCCTTCGATGTCAAAAATGAGCGCCACACTGGCTCCGGTCCTTGCTTCTATTTCACGGTCGCTGTCGTGAAACGCCTTAGCCATGGAGCGCGCAAGCTGCCGCCCGATGGTAGTCTTACCCGCGCCCATCGGTCCGATGAGAAAGATATTACCGGATTGACACGACAGCAACGCTTGAGGATCTCGCGGAAAGACTCGGCACGCACTGTACCGGTTCGTTGGATACGACGCAAACCGCCCGGATGCGGCTCATCCCTGAGCCGTGCTGGAACTTTAGATCGCCCCGGGATGGCGCTTGCGGAGAGCGTTACCTCAGGCTCAAGGATTCCTTGATGATGCGCGGAGTGACGAAGATCAACAACTCGTCCTTGTTGCGCTCAATTGCCGAATTCCTGAACAGCGCCCCGACATACGGCAGCTCTCCGAAGAACGGGACCCGCCGCGTATCGTTGCTATTAGTCTGTTCATAGACCCCTCCCAGTACCACCGTCTCGCCGTTATCCACCAGCACTTCACTCTTGACGTTGCGGGTATCGATGCAGGGGATATCCAACACCACGCCGGGGCACGCGAAGGGCGCGTCTTTATGGACATCGAGGCTCATGATGATGCGATCGTCGGGGGTAATTTGGGGGGTCACCCGCAGGCTCAACACGGCTTTTTTGAAGGCGATGTCGGTGGCACCGCTGGAGGTCTGGGAGGCATAGGGGATCTCGCTACCCTGTTCGATGACGGCTTCTTTTTGATCGGCCGTGATCACGCGCGGGCTGGAGATGATCTCCCCGCGTCCTTCGGCTTGCAGTGCGGAAAGCTCGAGCTGCAGTAAATAACTCCCGATCTTTCCGATCGCCAGCCCGATCGCGCCCGCGGGGGTGGAAGCCGTGGGCAGGTCAACGATGAAGTTCTCGAGGCCATCGGTATTGAACGCCGTCACGAGATCCTCGGTGTCGCCGGGGAGCTTACCACCGACAATAGCGCCGAAATTATCCGGACGGTCTAACCCGGTATTCTTGCTGTAACCGAACTTAACCCCGAGTTCCTTGGTGAAGTCCTGGTTGGCGATCACGATGCGTGATTCGATCAGCACCTGCCGTACGGGCACATCCAGGGTCGTGATCAACTGGCGCATCTCCGCCAATTTCTCGGCCGTCTCTTGAATCAAGAGCGTATTGGTGCGCTGGTCGACCGAGACATTACCGCGTTCGGTCAATAGCTTGTTTTCCTCGGTCTTGAGGAGGGTTGCGAGATCCCCTGCCTTGGCATAGTTGACCTCGATGTACTCGGTCCTAAGCGGCGCCAATTCGGCGATTTGCTTTTGGGTCTCCAGCTCGAGTTTGTCGCGTGCCGCGAGCTCCTCTTGCGGTGCGACCATGATGACGTTCCCCGACTCACGTTTATCCAGCCCCTTGGATTTCAAGATGATCGCCAGGGCTTGATCCCAAGGCACGTTCTTGAGCCGCAAGGTCACCTTACCCGTTACCGTATCCGAAGCGATCAGGTTTTTGCCGGTGAAATCGGCGATGAGCTGCAATACCGCCCGTACCTCGATGTCCTGGAAATTCAAGGACAGCCGTTCCCCGGTAAAGCCGAACTTCGCTTTCTTCACCGCTTCTTCTTCCTCCTTGGTGAGCGGTTTTACTTCCATCGTGAGGATGTTATCGGCTTGGTAGGCCAGGTGCTCGTAGTATCCGGTGGGTGTAATGGCCATGCGGATCCCGCCCTCATAAGCGAAGGTATCGATTTCTTTCACCGGTGTTGCAAAATCCAGTACGTCGAGACGCCGATCTAAACGCTCCGGCAATCGAGCATCGACAAAATCAATCAGGATCTGATTGCCTTCTTCATGGATATTCGAGGCGATGGATGCATCCGACAATACCACGACAATACGCGCCTCACCCGCCTCGCCACGCCGGAAGTCGATGTCCTTGATATGGGGTCCGCGAAGTAGGGGTTCCGGCGCCGCTTTCGCTACCTGTGCGGTGGGCGTGGGATGCGCCGCGACGGGCTGTCTTTGGGGCGCGGGCCGCGCCGCGGTTGCGGCCGCCGGCGTAGCACCGCCTAGGGTTATCACCACCGCGTTGCCGTCTTTTCTTAACTGGTAGGGAACCAACCGTACCAGGTTCAGTACAACGCGGGTGCGTCCACCCGCCTCCACGGCACTCACGCTTTGCGCCGGTCCTATTCCGATGGCGCGATGCTTCGCGGATAGGTTTAAACGCGTCTCAGGTAGATCGAGGGCGATACGCGCCGGGTTATCGATCGTAAAGGTCAGCGGATCTCGCGCCAGGGGACTCGAAAGCTGCAACCGGATTTGCACCTCGTCCCCCGGCAGGGTCGTAAAGGTGACCGCATCCAGGCTGTTTTGAGCCGCCCATGCCATAGACGACAGCGTCAACGCCAAGCTCAGCGCTATGCTGCTCCCTATCCTTGACGCCACATCCCGCAACTCAATTCCTATCATTTCGTGAGTCCCCCAATATCGGTGTATATTCATGTGTCTACCCCCCTCCGGCCTAGTCTTCTTCGCCAAAAAGCGCCAGTGACGCGGCGCGTTCCTCCCAGCTGCCCTGCACATCGCCGATGATTTCGCGTACTTCGATTTTATCTTCGGCGATATTGATGATTCTGCCGAAGTTTTTACCCATGTAATTCCCTACCTTTACGCGATGGACGGTGCCTTCTTGGTCGAGCACGACCCCCCAGAAATCAGCGCTGTTCTGAAGGGTTCCAACCATGCGTAGGCCGTCCAGCTCGAAGTTTTCGAGCTCCTCGGGGTTATGGGTTTCAATTTCTTCGATGTATTTTCTTTGCGCGTCGGACACGTTCTTTTCGATGTTGACGCCGCGTTTCATCTCAAAGAACGGTTCAAACGGATCGCGTGCATCGACCTCCCCGGATTGGTACAGGTAGCGCTCATAGGGCTTGATCTCCGGAAGAGGGTCGATAGTGCCCCCTTTGCGGCTCAGGACCTCGGCGACGTAAGCTTGCAGATCACTTAGGTCATCGGAACCGCACCCGCTCAGGAGGAAGGCGGTGGCGACAAGCGCCACACGCATGGTGTAGTGGAGAAACTGTTTCTGGTGGCTCATGATTGCGATGGTTTCATAGCGGTTGGATTCGGAGTTTGTGGCTGCTGCGCGGCCTCCTCTTCTTCGCCAAGATAACGGTAGGTCTTGGCGATCGATTCCATGATCAAACCGCCCTTATCCTTCGCCTTTATCTTGATATCGTGCTGGGTGACGATGCGTGGTAGATCAGCCACACCGCTGACAAACTGTCCAAGTTGGTGATAGCTGCCGGTCACGCGAATATTGATCGGTAACTCGACATAAAACTCGGCCGGTTGCTCGGACCCGGGCTTAAACAGCTCAAACTCGAGCCCGGCGCCCAGCCCCTGCTGAGAGATGTCGACGAGCAGTGCGGCGACCTCGGTTTTATTCGGCAGGCGCTTTAGCATGTCGCCAAACGACTGTTGAATGTCTTGCAGTTGCTCCTTGAGGGCATCGAGATTCACGACCTTGCTCTGCTTGGCCTCGATATCCTGCTTGAGGGTTTGCTCCTTGCCCTCCACCTGTTCGAGCAGCAGGCGCTGATCGTTAGTGTCCAGGTACCAGCCGAGGCCTAGAATAATCACGCACCCAAACCCGATCACCGCCGCCTTCGCCGGCGCCGGCCAGTTGCCGATGTTGTTGGGATCGAGGTTTCGAAATTCCGACCAATTCATGACTTTGCTCCCTTGGCATCCGCGCCCGTTTCACCGGCCTCCGGCTGCGCGCTTGTTTGTTCGATCATCAGTGTAAAGTTGTTGATGCGCCGCCCCTTTTCATCCTTGGTTTCGATGATGTTGAGCTGAGGTTTTTTAACCCACTTGGATGCCTCGACGTTGCGCATGAAGTTCGATACTCGCGCGTTCGATTCCGCAATCCCCGTGATCGTGATCGCGTTGCTCGACTGGGTGATTTCCGTCAGCGATATTCCTTCCGGAAGCGTGCTGACCAGCTCATCGAAGATATGCACGATGATCGGGCGGCTCGTTTGCAGGGTCTCAATGGCCCGCATGCGGTCAATGAGCCGCTGTTTTTCCTTTTCCAGATCGCGGATCTCGGCAATGGTCGTGTCGAGTTT
Organism: Gammaproteobacteria bacterium; assembly: GCA_050740435.1. Lineage (GTDB taxonomy): Bacteria > Pseudomonadota > Gammaproteobacteria > JACCXJ01 > JACCXJ01 > USCg-Taylor. The sequence continues at coordinate 11,255 of JBOIDL010000019.1, read as the reverse complement.
CTTGATCTCGCTTTCCAAGTAGCCGTTACGCGCCGTTTGGTAATCGATGATGTTCTGGTAAACGACATGCACCAGTCCGATGGCCGCGACAGCGCACGCGGCTGCGATTCCGGCGTTGAGCAAAAATTGCTGCTTGCGTTCGCGCCGCCGCTCTTCTCGCCAAGGTAAGAGGTTGATACGTGCCATTAATCGAAACTCCGTAACGCTAAACCGAAGGAAGTCATCAACGCCGGGGCGTCATTGACCAGGGTTTGCTCCTTGATCCGTGGAGAGATCGGCATCCCGGTAAAGGGGTTAGCCACCGTGACGGTGGTTCCGCACTTCGCGGCGATGAGATTGGTGATCCCGGGAATCGAGGCGCAGCCTCCCGCCAATATCACCTGATCGACGGTCCCCACTTGGCTCGACGAATAAAAGAACTGTAACGCCCGGTTCACTTCCAGCGCCATCGTTTCCTTGAAGGGATCGAGCACTTCGGCGATGTAGTTCTCCGGTAATCCACCTTGGCGCTTCGCATGGCCGGCCTCGTCATAGGACAGGCCGTAGCGGCGCTGAATTTCTTCCGTGAGCTGCTTCCCCCCAAACAACTGTTCCCGCGAATAAATGATCTTCAAATCCCGCAACACGCTCAGAATCGTCGTGGTGGCCCCGATATCAACGACCGCAACGGTATCTCCTTGTTCTAACCCCGCGCCGCCCTTGCGTAACACATGGCCCACGGCGTTCTCGAGCGCGAATGCCTCTACATCGACGACTTTGGCAACCAGGCCGCCCATCTCCAGCGCCGCGACGCGCACCTCCACATTGTCGCTTCTCGATGCGGCGAGCAAGACATCGACTTTGTCCGGTTCGGTTTCCGAGGGACCTAGCACCTCGAAATCAAGACTGACCTCTTCGAGCGGATAGGGAATATACTGATCGGCTTCGACCCGGATCTGGTTCTCTAGGTCATCCTCGGCCAGTTGCGCCGGCATGGAAATGACCTTGGTGATCACGGCAGTACCTGAGACCGCGCAGGCCGCCGCTTTGGTCCGCGTTCCGGACTTTTTCACCGCGCGCCCGATCGCCTCGCCCACAAGTTGAACATCCGCCGTATTCCGTTCCGAGACAGAACTAGACTGCAGCGGTTCGACAGCATAGCTTTCAACCCGGTAATGGCCTTTGCTACCCCCGATTTCCAGCAACTTCACCGAGGTAGAACTGATATCGATACCCAGCAGCAGCATATTTTTGCGACCAAGAATAGTCATTTTGTTCCTTACATCGACCAATGGTTAGCGATTGAAAAACGGAACCATTACATTAAACTTTAGCCCCGCCGTTAGAGGTGACATGTTCCTTAACGAGTCGATCCGGCGCCGGAAATGCGTTAAGCGCCACTTTTCTTTCAAATAGTTCAATTTAGTTTGTTTCTCTATGTTGCGTGTTATCTTGAAGATTTCTATTGGAACCTTGCTGTTTTCAGTGCTCGCGCTGGGTGCAGTACTTTACTATCTGCTACCGCGCCTCCCATCGATAGCGACTTTGAAAGACATCCACTTGCAGGTACCGCTCAAGGTCTATTCACGTGATCTATCATTACTGGCCGAGTTTGGCGAAACCCGGCGCGCACCCATGCGACTCAAGGACTTACCCCAGACCCTGATCAGTGCCGTGCTGGCCGCGGAAGACGATCGTTTTTTCCGGCATCCGGGGGTCGATTGGCGAGGTATCCTGCGGGCCTCGATCCAGTTGCTCTTGACGGGAGAGAAGATCCAAGGTGGTAGCACCATTACCATGCAGGTCGCGCGTAACTTTTTTTTGACACCTGAAAAAACCTATTTACGTAAGATCAATGAAATATTGCTTGCTTTAAAGATAGAACGTGAACTTACAAAAAAAGAGATCCTAGAGCTTTACCTGAACAAGATTTATTTCGGTCATCGGGCTTATGGCGTCGCCGCCGCCGCTCATGTTTACTATGGCGTGGATGTGCAAAACTTGGGCCTACCTGAACTTGCGATGATCGCGGGCCTGCCGAAGGCGCCGTCGACGCTCAACCCGATTACCGATTCGAAACGCGCCGTGGCGCGACGTAACTTCGTCTTAAGCCGTATGCGGGATCTGGGGATGATCTCAAAGCAGGACTATCGCGCCGCGAAGCGCACCAAGGATTCCGCGAGCTTGCATGGGCAAGCGGTTGAAGTAAATGCCTCCCATCTAGCGGAGATGGTGCGCGTCTACATGGTGGAGCACTTCGGTAAGGAGGTTTACAACGCCGGCTACCGGGTGGTTACCACGATCAGCGATCGGCTACAGGCCGCGTCTAGCCGGGCGCTTCGGCGCGGCTTACTGCGTTATGATCAGCGGCACGGTTATCGTGGCCCCGAGCAGCGGCACTCTTTGTCGAATTCCGTGACCGAGGCGGAATGGACCCGGATTTTACAGGGCTATTCGAGTATCGGGGACTTACGTGCGGCGTTAGTCATCGCCGCGACCGATACGTCGATCACGGCGTTTACCTTGGACGTAGGGCTTATCACGGTCGATTGGGGCGGGCTTGCCTGGGCGAGTAACTACGCGCGGGCGGGCGCGGGGGTGGCGAAACGAGCCCGCGATCTTCTCACGCCGGGGGATGTGGTGCGGGTCGAAGCGATCGAGAAGGGCGGGTTTAGATTGGCTCAGGTGCCTGCGGTTGAAGGCGCTTTTGTGGCGCTCGACCCGCGTGACGGCGCAATCTTGGCGCTGGCGGGCGGATTCGATTTTTCTCTGAGCAAGTTTAACCGGGTGACGCAAGCGCGACGGTTGGCGGGGTCCGGATTCAAACCGTTTATCTACTCTGCGGCGCTGGTATCCGGATACACGGCGGCAAGCATCATCAACGATACCCCGTTTGTATTCTATGACCCCGCGCTCGACCGTGTTTGGCGTCCGGAGAATTACACCCACAACTACATGGGCCCCATGCGTCTGCGCGAAGCGCTGGCGCTGTCGCGTAATCTCGTCTCGGTCCGCTTGCTGCAAGCCATCGGCGTCAACAAGGCCGTGAATCATATAAAACGATTCGGTTTTGACAAACACTACCTGCCGCGTAACCTCTCCTTGGCCTTAGGCACGGCGGAGGTCACTCCGCTCGAGCTTGCGAGAGGCTACGTCGCGTTCGCGAACGGCGGATTTCGAGTCGATCCATACTTCATCGAGCGTATCGAGAACGACCGGGGCGAGATCATTATGAGCCGCGGATCGGTGGTCCAATGTGAATCATGCGACGAGCAAGCGCCGGCGGTGAGCGCACTAACGGGGACCGCCGAACGGGGTGTACGCGCCATCAACGCGCAGAATGCCTGGATTATGACCTCGATGATGCAGGAAGTAATGCGGAGCGGGACGGCGAAAGCGGCCTTGGCCTTGAATAGAAGCGACATCGCGGGGAAGACCGGAACCACCAATGACCATAAAGACACGTGGTTCTCCGGTTTTAACCACCAGATCGTTGCGACGGCTTGGGTAGGATTCGATCGGGCCAAATCGCTCGGTCCGAAGGAAACCGGCGCCCGGGTCGCGCTGCCGATCTGGATGGAGTTTATGCAGACGGCGCTGGGGGGAACGCCCGAATCCATAGTACCCGAACCCCCGGGCTTGGTCACGGTGCGCATCGACCGCGACACCGGATTACTGACGGACGCCGGCAATCCACGGGGAATGTTTGAAGTCTTCCGCGCGGATAATACTCCAAGCGAGCACGACGGCGACCCTGCCTGGGACAGCGGCGCCCCCGATGCGGCGGCGCTACCCGAGCAACTGTTCTAGTTTATGGCAAGCGCCGCGAACGGTTCACAGAACCGCAGGCGTGTCGCCGAACTGGCCGCCCGCATCATGGCGGATGAAGGCGTCGAGCATTACCACCTGGCCAAACGCAAGGCTGCCGATCGGCTGGGTATCAAGGCACCTCGCGAGGTCCCCGATAACAGCGAGATCGCGGCTCTCCTGAGCACCTATCAGCGGCTATTTCAGGCGCAGAGGCAGCCCCGATGGTTGTGCGCGAAAAGGGAAACGGCACTGGAGGCCATGCGCCGGCTGCGGCGATTCGACCCCATGTTGGCCGGTCCGGTGCTGGATGGTTCCGCGACACGCCAGGCCATGGTGTGCCTGCACGTCTTTGCGGAAACGCCGGAAGAGGTGAGTTATTTTCTCCTGGAGCATGCGATTCCGTTTACGGTACATGAACGAACGGTGCGCCAGAATTCTCGCGAGCGTACAGCATACCCGTGCTTTCGCTTCATGGCCGGCGAAGTCGGAATCGAGTTAGTGCTGTTTCCGCCCATCTTCAAACGTCAGGCGCCATTGAGCCCTGTGGACGGTAAGCCAATGGCGCGCGCCGATTTCGCCTTCGTCGAAGCGCTCGTGCGTCCACCTCATTAGCAAGGACACTAGCTTTTTAATCTTCGGTGCCGGGCCAAATCTTAAGAATCGCCGTTCCCGTGCCGGTCGAACAGGTTTTCGACTACCTACCGCCCTCCGGGGTAGATCTCGCGGCGTTGCAACCGGGCATGAGACTGCGGGTGCCCTTTGGCCGCAGGTCCGCCGTCGGTATGCTGTTGGCCCTTGGGACCGAAAGTGTCTTGAATGATCTCCGGCGCGCCACCGCATTGCTCGACTCCACCCCGGTGCTGAGCGTGCGGCATTTACGTTTGCTCGAATGGGCGAGCCGCTATTATCGCCATCCGATTGGAGAGGTGATTTTCGCTGCCTTGCCTCTGCTGTTGCGTCAGGATCGTCCGCGCAGGCCAAAGACACTCGATCTCCGCTGGCGGCTCACGCCTGAAGGCGCCGCGGTCGATCCGGATAGTTTACGCCGGAGCCCGGCCCAAGCCACCCTGATGCGAACCTTACGGCGGCAACCCGAGCAGAAATTGCCGCCTGCAGCGCTCGCTAGCGCGGTATCCTGGCGCCGCGCCTTACGCGCCTTGGTAGCTAAAGGCTGGGTAGCGCAGGAACCCGCGTTGCTCGCAGCGGTCCTTCCCGCGCCCGCGGCCAGACCACCGACGCTGAACGACGCGCAGGCGTCTGCCGTCGAGCAGTTGTGCGCGAGATTGAACCGTTTCGGCGTGTTTCTCTTGGACGGCGTGACCGGCAGCGGGAAGACCGAAGTTTATTTGCGCGTGATCGAGGAGGTGCTTCGCCGCGGCAGCCAGGCGCTGGTCTTAGTACCGGAAATTGGACTGACCGAACAAACCCTGTTGCGGTTTCGGGATCGTTTCGCGGCGCCACTCGCGGTCTTGCACTCAGGACGGGCGAGCGGCGCCCGGCTCGACGAGTGGCGGCAAGCCGGGGAGGGCAAGGCGCCGATCGTGATCGGAACCCGTTCGGCGGTATGGGCCCCGTTGGCGAGGCCGGGCGTCATCATCGTCGACGAGGAACATGACCTGTCTTTCAAGCAGCAGGAGGGATTCCGCTACTGCGCCCGGGATATCGCGGTCATTCGTGGCCAGCGCGAAAACATTCCCGTGATCCTCGGCAGCGCCACCCCATCGTTGGAATCGGTGTTCAATGTCCACCGTGGCAAGTACCGGCACCTCCGACTCCGGACGCGGGCAGGAGCGGCAACGCCTCCCACGTACGAGGTGGTGGATTTACGCGCCGCACAAATGCGTGAGGGATTCTCGGAGCCGCTGCTCGCAAGGATGCGCGAGCATCTGGATCGCCGCCAGCAGGTGCTCCTGTTCGTGAATCGGCGCGGCTACGCTCCTCTCATTCTCTGCCACCAATGCGGATGGACGGCGTGGTGTGAGTGCTGTGACGCGCGCTTGATTTATCACCAGACGGCCAACCGGCTTGAATGCCACTATTGCGGGGCGCTCAGTGAACTCAATGCGGCTTGCACGCGCTGCGGCAGCGGCAACCTGCTGAAACTCGGTTACGGGACCGAACGGGTCGCGGAAGCCGTCAACCGGAGGTTTCCCGATGCTCGGGTGCTGCGGCTCGATCGCGACATTACCCGCCGTCAAACGGCGTGGCAGGATGCACTGCGCCAGATCCGGGACGGTCAGGCCGACGTGCTGGTGGGTACGCAGTTGCTGTCGAAAGGCCATCATTTCCCGGGCGTGACTCTGGTCGCGGTTGTGGATGGCGATAGCCGCCTCTTCGGCGTAGATTTTCGTTCCCACGAACGCTTTGCGCAGCAGCTCATTCAAGTCGCCGGGCGGGCCGGCCGCGCCGATGAACCGGGCATCGTGGTGATCCAGACCCACCACCCGGCGCACCCCCTGCTGCAAGTGCTCGTGGACCAAGGTTACGGCGCGTTCGCCGCCTTGGCGCTCAAGGAACGGGCGGAGGCGCGGCTGCCGCCGTATCAGGCCATGGCGCTCATTCGCGCCGAGTCGGAACGACCGGAAAAAGCACGAGCCTTCTTGAATGAAGCGCGAGCAATGGCTCTGGATCTCATCGCGAACGAGGCCGAGTTGCTCGGACCGGTGCCGGCGCCGATGGAACGACTCGCGGGCCGCTACCGCTGGCAATTGGTCTTGCAAACCCGCCATCGTGCCCGTCTGCAGCGTTTGCTCGATGAGTGGCTGCCCGGTATGCGTAGATTGCGTACCGGGCGCGCGCTACGCTGGTCGATCGACGTCGATCCCCAGGAAACCCTTTGAATCTATTTCCCCGCGGTCTTGCCGCGGGGAGCTTGGCGATGGGATTTCCAAAGGGGAGAGGCGCAGCTCTCCCCTTTGGTCGCCCCACGGAGTTGCATACTCCGTGATGGCGAAATCTAAATTGACTCGCGAACGTTCCAATGGCATAGGAGGCAAGCTAGAATCCACACTTTTTTCGCGGGAGTATTTTTGAAGAACCTCATTAGAGAGCAGGTGGCCGTGGCGCTCAGGCAATTGGATCTGGGCGATACCGACGGCCATTTGGCGAAGCGCGGTGTGTGCTTTGAACGCACCCGCGATGCCCGGCATGGAGACTTCAGCGCCAATGTGGCGCTCGTAATTGCTAAGGATTTCGGTATGACGCCGCGTGCCCTGGCGGAACGGATCGCATCGGCCCTCCCCGGATCTCCCAGCATCGATCGCGTCGAGGTGGCTGGCGCAGGCTTCCTCAATTTCTATATCCAGCCCCACTATTGGCTGGGGATTATTCAACAAGTACTCGCGGCGGGCGATGCCTTCGGGCGTAGCAGCACGGGCGCCGGGGTGAAGATCCAAGTCGAGTTCGTTTCCGCCAACCCGACCGGCCCGCTGCACATCGGCCATGGCCGGGGCGCGGCCTATGGCGCGGCGATCGCCAATCTGCTCGAGGCCAACGGTTATGCGCTGCAGAGGGAATATTATGTCAACGATTCCGGGCGGCAGATGGACATCTTGGCGCTCAGCGTGTGGCTACGGTATCTTGAGCTTTGCGGGGAAGCGGCGGATTTTCCGGCAAGCGCCTACCAAGGCACCTATGTCATCGACATCGCTCGCGCACTTTGGCGGGAGGTCCAGGCCGGTTGCCTGTATCGTACTAGCGCCGTGTACGATGGACTGGCTGGGTTGGAAGGCGATGCGTTGCTCGATGCCCTCATCGCGCGCGCCAAATCGCTCTTAGGCCCGGCCAGGTATCGCCGGGTGTTCGAGTGCGGATTGAATAGCGTGCTTACCGGCATTCGCGCCGATCTCACCGAGTTCGGCGTACGCTACGACCAATGGTTCTCCGAGCGCTCACTGGCGGAGACCCAAGCCGTCGATAGGGCGATTGCCAAGCTCCAGTCGCTGGGACGAACCTACACCAAGGACGGTGCGCTTTGGTTCAATGCCGGGGCCTTCGGAGATGAGAAAGACCGTGTCTTGGTGCGCGAGAATGGCCAGACGACCTATTTTGCCTCCGACGTGGCGTACCACACGAACAAATTCGAACGCGGATTCGATCGCGTTATCAATATTTGGGGCGCCGATCATCACGGTTACGTGCCGCGGGTGAAGGCGGCCCTCGCGGCGCTTGGGGATGATTCGGATCGCTTGGAGGTCTTGCTGGTGCAATTCGCGACGCTCTATCGGGGTGAAGAACGCGTGCAGATGTCAACCCGCTCGGGCGAGTTCGTCACGCTCCGGGAGCTTGTCGATGAGGTCGGCCGGGACGCGGCGCGTTTCTTTTACGTGACACGGAGTTGCGAGCAGCATCTTGAGTTCGATCTCGATCTCGCAAAGTCACAGTCGGCCGATAACCCCGTATATTATATCCAGTATGCCCACGCGCGCATTGCGAGCGTCTTCCGGCAACTGGCCGAGCAAGGATGGGCGTGGGACCGGAAGGGTGGCGAGAATGCGATAGCGGTTTTAACGGAAGCGCACGAGCAGGATTTGATCGGCGCCGTATCACGTTATCCCGAGATCATTGAAGCGGCGGCGCGGGAGCGTGAGCCGCATCAACTGGCTCAGTACCTGCGGGAGCTGGCGAACGCGTTCCACGGCTATTACAGCGCACACATGTTCCTGGTTGAGGACGAGTCGCTACGTAACGCGCGCTTAAACCTCATCGCCGCAACCCAGCAGGTCATTCGCAACGGCCTTGCGATCCTCGGGGTGTCGGCTCCGGAGTCGATGTGATGTCGCGGCAGCCGCGCAGATCCGGCAGCAACAGAAGCCGGCAACGGGGCTGGCTTTCATTTCTCACCGGCTTGGCCATGGGGCTGTTCGTGGCGTTTCTCGTGTATCTGCAATCGCTCACGAACGTTAAAGACGCGCGGCGGGACTTTAGACGAGGCACCGAATCCGCACCGCAAAATCCGGTGAGCAAACCAAAATTCGATTTCTACACGATTCTTCCGGAAATGGAGGTCAAGGTTCCGGATTGGGAAGTGGACGCCCCGCCATTGCCCGCTCCGCAATCCAAACCGCCGCAAGCGCCACCGGATACACCCTATTTGATCCAGGTCGGGTCCTTCCAGCGGTTTCAGGAGGCCGACAAGATGAAAGCCAGGCTGGCATTGATCGGGATCTCCGCCGACATCCAGCGGGTGACGATCAGCGGTACGGATGTGTGGTTCCGGGTGCGGGTCGGCCCGTTCAAAGACCTCAAGAAACTCCAGGGCACCCGCTCTCGCTTAGCCGAGAACAACATCAATTTCATGCTCGTGCGAATGCGTCCGGGCGACTCCGCCGGCGGATAACGCGGAGTAGAATGGACCAATGCGCGTAAGGCGGAAGGACGGATGCACGAAGGGCGATCCGCCGACGGAAGAAATAATCGATAACTCCGCACGGATCCCCTAGGCGATTGCCGTATCCTATTAAACATGACGGCCTATCGGTTTACTGAATACTTCGAGAATGAGGTTTGCCGGAAGCGTTCATATCTCAAGAAGGAATGGTGCATTCGAGTAGTTGAGGAGCCAGTTCGTTCGGAACTCCAGGAACCCAACCGATATAGATTCTGGGCTGCCTGCCCTGAGCTTGGTGGCCGCTACTTGCGGGTCGTCACGTTGAAAGATAAGGTCACTATCCATAATGCGTTCCCAGACCGAGGTTTCAAGCTATGAAACTGAATTACTATGCGGACACCGACTCCTTGTATATAGACCTCTCCGAACAACCGAGTGTCGAGAGCCGAGAAATTTCCGAAGGGGTTGTGGTGGACTACGATGCTAACGGAAATCTTGTTGGCATTGACATCGACAACGCGAGCAAAAAGGTCCAGCTTCAACAGCTAATCCTAAACAAGCTCCCGTCCCAGGTACGAACCGTTGCCGCTTAATCGCGAGAAATCGTAACTGGGTTAGGCGCGCCGTTCGCGCCGTAACCCGGGGATCATCGAGCGACAATTCCTGGGTTTCGCAAACAACGCTAAACCCAGGCTACGCGCTATAATGAATGGCAGCAGAGGGAAGTGGAAATGAGATCCATCACCCGGAATTACGCGCCATGAAAATAACTAGCATTCCCATCCTAATCTCTCTGGTAACCGTTACCCTCAACAACAGCGCTTCCGCGCGCGGCGGTGGGGCCGCCGGCGCATTTGTGAGGGGAGGCGCCGGCGCGGCAGTACCTCGGGGAGCCGGAAGTACAGCAGCAATGCCACGGGGGGCAGTGGCTGGCGGAACCTCTGCCGCACTTCGCGCCGGTGCCGCTGCTTCCATGCTCCGTGCTGGGAGAGGCCCTGCGTTCCCAGACGAGGTTACGCTTCCCATTGAGGCAGGTTCCGTACGCGGCACTCTTAGCATCCGCGGCAGCAGGGGCATCCTCCGCAATTCCGACGGAACAGTTTCTGCCCGCCTAAACACCAGCGGTAGCAGGGTGTATTTCTACGAGGCCGACGGAACGACCTTGCGCGGATACGGCGAGGAATTCATAGGCACCATTCGGTTGTACCGGATATCCGACAGTGGAGAATTTGTCTTCGAAGCATCTGAACCCATCCCCGCACGAGCGAGTAGTCGGTCTTTCGCCACACCAACTGATCACGACCAAAGTTACGAAAACGAGCCTACCGACCGGTACATACCTACCCCGACCGTTCTCTCGACTCCGCCCACGAACGTTAATTCATACTTTGACGAGAAGTTTTCCATCGGGGTCGAGGAAGCATTCATTGAAGAAAACAAAACGATCCTTCTCGTCACTCTTAATAATCTGACCGAGAAGCCAACCAAGGTACTCTTCAGCAGCGGTCGCTCAGACCATAGTTTTGGTTACGAACACTACGTAACCCGTCCCTTCTTGCGTGATGAATGGGCCAACGAGTATCTCGCCACGCAGCCCCCAATACGTGGGGAGGCTGAAGCGTTCATCTTTGACGACAATGGCTGGGGAGGACAGCAAACGATTAAAGTTAGTCTTCCGCCACAATCCACTATCTCCGGGCGAATGGTATTTCCTAGGCTGCTTAACTCTGCGGGGAGAGTAACTCTGGTTATCCCGGCGGTTGCTGGGTGGCAAAACGATCTCGTCATTCCGTCAATCTTGGTGTCGGCGAAGGGTCCCGGCAATGATCTCTCCGAATCGAGAGAGAACAGCGATCTAGAGCTAATACGCCTGCCCACCGCATCACATATGGTGAACTCACAGGTAGTAATAAACCGCAGTGGCGTTGCAGAGGAAGTGAGTGCTGACGGTGTCCCCGTCGGCGTAAGCACAGTTTTCCATGGAAACGGACGCTACAACAGAAGCAGCAGAACCTTGTATCTTTATTTTGGTAATGGTTAGCTGCCATTATCTGGAACGGAGTGAGCTTGAGCCCACCCTTAGACCTCGAGTCTGTGACGTAGATAAAGCCCTCCGGTTCCTCTTTGTTGCCGAGCC
>JBOIDL010000018.1:0-31142 GCA_050740435.1 Gammaproteobacteria bacterium | reverse complement strand
GGTTTTCGCGCTCGGGGTGCTATCGCTCGTCATCATCGTGGTCTCAGGGCTTTTCGTCGGCATGGTGCTCGGGCTACAAGGCTATAACACCCTGGTGGATTTTGGCGCCGAGGAGTCGCTCGGGATCTTGCTGGCGTTATCGCTGGTGCGCGAGCTCGGACCGGTGGTCTCGGCGCTGCTGTTCGCGGGCCGCGCCGGTTCGGCCTTGACGGCCGAAATCGGGCTCATGAAAACCACCGAGCAGTTGGCGGCCATGGAGATGATGGCCGTCGATCCGCTGCACCGCGTGGTCGCGCCAAGGCTGCTCGCCGGGATACTGGCTATGCCCTTGCTCGCGGCAATCTTCAGCGCGGTCGGCGTTTATGGGGGCTACTTCGTCGGCGTGGGATTGCTTGGCGTCGATGAGGGTGCCTTCTGGTCCCAGATGCAGTCGGCGGTTGATTTTAACGACGATATCCTGAACGGCGTCATCAAAAGTTTTGTATTCGGGATCGCGGTCACCTGGATCGCCGTATTCGAGGGCTATGATACGGTCCCCACCTCGGAAGGCATCAGCCGCGCGACGACTCGGACCGTGGTAAACTCCAGCCTCGCGGTGCTGGGGCTCGATTTCGTGCTCACTGCCTTGATGTTTGACTAAAGGGCAATTCATGCTGCATTCAAAATGGATCGAAACCATCGTCGGAGGCTTTGTCGCGCTCGGCTTGGGGTCGCTCTTGGTGCTCGCCATGCGCATAAGTAACCTGAGTCTCGCCGGTTACGGCGCCGACAGCAGCTACGACGTCCGCGCCAAGTTCGACAATATCGGCGGGCTGAAGGTGCGTTCACCGGTCAAAATGGCCGGTGTCACCATAGGGCGCGTCAACGCCATTGAATTGGACCCCAAAACCTACACGGCGGTGGCCGTCTTGCAGCTCGAAAAGCGGTTCAACCAGATCCCCACGGATACCGGCGCCAGCGTCTACACGGCCGGGTTACTCGGTGAACAATACATCAGCCTCGAGCCCGGCGGCAGTGAAGAATTCCTTAAAGGCGGAGGCGTGATCACGGATACGCAATCCGCTATTGTCTTCGAGCAAGTCCTTGGTCAGTTTCTATACGGCAAAGCCGCCGAAAGCGCCGGGGACAAGGACGCGAAAGAATAACCAGCCCGGCGCGCTACTAATTCCAGTTCCATTTCAAAAGTAGAACGCGAAGCCGACGAGCGAGCGACGAGACATACCGTAGATGGTAGGCGAGGAGCGAGCGAGAAAGGCGACAAAGTTATACGAATGAAATGGAAGTGGAATAACACCGAATGCGCTTTTTGCAACGAGCATGGCGGATCCTCCGCGCCCTCAGCGGCGATGACGCTTACGAACGCTACTTAACCCACTGGCGTGCTCAGCATGGGTCCGAGGAAGCCAGGCCCATGACGCGCGGCGAATTTTTTAAATCCGAATTGGAGCGCAAGTGGAGCGGTGTGCGGCGTTGCTGTTAGGGAAGCTCTGCATAAGTGTCGCGAGCAAGCCCAGATGCGCGAAGCCGCGGAGCGAGTCGCGAGACATATCAGCTAGATAGGCGAGCGACGAGCGAGCACGCGACAAAGCAGATGGGCTGCGCAGTAACTTTTGCAGAGCTTCCTTAGCTAAAGAAAGACAGCGCCTCTTCGCCAAGGAACCACACCAGCGCAAAAGCGACGACGAAATAGAGCACCGTGGCGATCAGCCAGCCGAAGGCCACGAAGACCATCAACCCGTCCTGCTCCAGCTCGGCGACGCACACAAAAAAAATGGCGAGCGCGGGGATCAAGTTGTTGAAGGGCAGACCGAAGGCGGGTATCGCCATCAACAAGCCGCCGGCCATGATCGTGAGGCCGCTGATCTGCCGGCCTTTGTCGCCGGTGACCCAATAGCTATAACGCGGTTTGGTAAACCGCCGGCACAGCCCCAGGATCTTCAAGCATATGCCGATTAAGACATTCCAGGTTTTGTAGCCGATGACGGTATTCCTGGCTCTTTCGGGCAGCATCGGCGTCGGATGACCCCGGAAAAGCTGCCAGCCTAAGGCGGCGAAGCTAAGCCCGCCGATCACGGACAAGGGCCCGAGCGTGAGCGGTTGCAGAAACGGCAACGCCATGATGATGCAGATGAACGCAAAGGCGGCTTCTTCGATGGAGTCGAGCACCTGTCCCAAGGTGAGGGTCTCTTCGCGCGCGCGTTCGGCACAGCGGTTGAGCGTTGCAACCAGCGTTGTGTAATCAGACATTCATCAACTCCCTGGAACTAACCAAAAATAAGAAAGCACTACCCCTCCGAAAACGATCCGGTAGTAAGCAAAGACGCAGAAGCTATGATTTTTTACGAAATGAAGCAACGCCTTGACGGCAACGAGGCCGGAGATGAAGGCCGCGGTAAACCCGATCCCGAATAGCGATAGATCGCCGTCCTGTAACAGATGCCAGTTGTTTACGCTCTCATAGCAAGTCGCGGCGAACATGGTCGGGATCGCGAGAAAGAACGAGAATTCCGTCGCCGCCTGCCGCGATAGTCCGAACACCAATCCGCCGATGATCGTCGCCCCGGAACGCGAGGTGCCGGGGATCAAGGCGAGCGCCTGGACACAACCGATCTTGAGCGCCTCCGGCCAACACATGTCCTCGACCGCATGCACCCTGGCCTCGCCCTTCGAACGCTCGACCAGAAGGATCACGACTCCCCCCAGGATCAAAGCCGCGGCCACCGTGATCGGATGAAACAGGTGATCTTTGATGAATCGGTGCAGCAGCACACCCAAGAAGGCCGCGGGGAGAAAGGCCAGCGCGAGGTTGCCGAGAAAACGCTGGGTAATGGCATTGTGCGTGATCCCGCGCGCCACCTCGACAAGCTTCGCGCGATAATACCAGCACACGGCCAGGATGGCGCCCAATTGGATGACGATCTCGAAGGTTTTTGCCTTCTCGCCGGTGAAGTCAAACAGCTCGCCCGCGATAATCAAATGGCCGGTGCTCGAGATGGGCAGGAACTCCGTTAAGCCCTCGAGGGTGCCCAGGATCAAGGCGGGTAAAAATAGGATCAGATTCATCGTCGCGTGCGAAGCTTCTATGGGTTGCGTGAGCGATTACCATCAATCGTTATGCCAAGCGCCTATGTTGGGCCGGTCATGTTACAGAGGAATGCATGGGCTGGGTACAGAATTTTCGACTCTTCCGTAAAATTCGTGGGTACCCGTGGATTAGCTCCCTCTTTCGGTCCGAAAGGCGGCACCACCTCGGGCCTCGCCAAAAAATGTAGGGTGTGTTAGGCGTGCTTTCTACGCCGTAACGCACCGATCCGACGCGCGGAGCGCGTCACCTTAGATTTCGGCTTGGCAAGCAGGTTGAGGTGTCGGCCTGCGGCCGACGGGCTGGTGGGTTACGCCCTGATCCCGGTCGGTTAAACAGCGAAAGGGGAGCTGGAAGCCCTGGATGCAAAATCGGAAGTTTCAATCCCGTTCTGATCCCGGTCGGTTAAACAGCATGATTTATTTCTCCTCTTTTATTTGATTACTCCTGGTTTCAATCCCGTTCTGATCCCGGTCGGTTAAACAGCGAAGCTTGGGCTTGAGTTCAACGATATTGGCAAACGGAGGTTTCAATCCCGTTCTGATCCCGGTCGGTTAAACAGCCAGCGCTTTCTGTAAGGAACGAATCAACTTACGGGAGTTTCAATCCCGTTCTGATCCCGGTCGGTTAAACAGCCCACGGAGCTCGGTGTAAACATCTCTTCGGCGGCAATCAGTTTCAATCCCGTTCTGATCCCGGTCGGTTAAACAGCGCTTCCTCTGCAATTCCTTGACACGCTTCCTATATTTCCCTTGCCTGCGGCCCATGCCCAAATTGCCATAATCACGTCCGCGATGCAAGCGGTTTTTCGCTCGTTTTTCTCCATAAATCAAGGATCTGCCCTTGTGTGACGAGGTGCTGACCTAAGGTGCTGATCGGCAAGTGCTTTCCATCATTCGGCATCCGTTTGACGCTTTGGGCCGCTGAGAATGAGATGCACTCTCAAACAACGCGATAATCCCAGTCGGGCGTCTTTCGGCCTAACCCGTCCACGAGCACCGCGGCTTCGTCCTTGGGGCAGAGCGCGTAATAACGTACGTGGTCCTCTTCTTCGTCGATCAGGGTCAACAAGCGCGCTTGCAGCTCGCGTAGCTCCAACTCCTCTAGATGACACTCGAACACGCTGTACTGAACTCGGCATCCGAAATTCTCAAGCTCGGAACCGACCCGGCAGCGGCGCCGATCATCGGTGATGTCATAGCACACAATCACGAACATCGGCATTCAGACGATCGTGTAATTCCAGTCCGTCGCGGCCGCGCCCCGCCCCTGCCACAGGACCCGCTCGCGGCACCACCGGCAGAGCGGATAGCAGCGGAGGCTGTCCACAGCGCCGTCCAACTCTTCGCGTAGACGGGCCCGCAACCCCTCGAACACCCCATCCTCCAGACAACACTCGAAGACGCTCCATTGCACGCGCTGGCCGTAGCCTTCCAGGATCTCGGCGATCCGGCGCCGGCGCGCATCGTCGGCGATGTCGTAAGATACGACCCACCAGCGGCTCATCGCAGCACCATCGGCGTGTAGGAGGCCTGTTTGCCCCGAATGACGCTCGCCATGATCTGCACCTGCTCGTCGATACAGCGGCGGTAGTCGAGCCGCCGGCCGGTGACGGGATGGGTGACCGCGGCGTTCATCTTCGCCTCGAAGGCATGGATGAACGTCTTGCGTGCGTCATCGCTGAGCATACACGCCTTATTCCGCTCCCATTTCATTTGTATAACTTTGTCGCCGTCCTCGCTCACTCCTCGCCTACCATCTACGGTATGTCTCGTCGCTCGCTCGTCGGCTTCGCGTTCTACTTTTGAACTGGAACCGGAATTATCCGGTGTGTCAACGTAACTGAAATCTTCGGCGGCGAGGCGCCCGTTCAGAACCAGCGACAGCACCAAGGCGTCCACGACCGGCGCGCGGAATTCCTCGATGAGATCCGAGACCAGCGCCGGGTGCCCCGAGCGCAGTGCGGACTGAGCCCCGCGCCCGCACCAGGGCATAGATGTTGTAGAAGAGCAGCGTGTAGCCGTAGGAGAGGAGCGCATTGAACGGATCGGTCGGCGGCTGGCGCACTCGCTTCTTGAATCCCCACGCCGCGGGCAGGAGAGACCGCAGCCCTTCGAAATACGCCTTGGAGCCGCTGCCTTCGTAGCCCCGGAGCGCATCGAGCGTTTGGGCCTTTGCGATGTCTGCGATAAAGCCCTGCAACGACCGCTCGGCCGCCAGCAAGGCCGGCGCCTCGCGCTTCCTCGCATAGCGCCGCAGGATGAGCCGCATGTTCTGGAGCTTGCCTATCACGATGGCCCGCGCCAGCCCCAAGCAGAACTCCGGTTCGGCCGAACGCAGGAACTGATCGCGTTGCAGCAGGACCGGATCGGTATCCAGCGAGTCGATCACCCCGTAGTAGCGGCCCCGGCCCGAGAGGAGCACGATGGGTATCCGCTCGATCAGGCAGAACGCCATCGCCTGGGTCGTGATCTGGGAGTTACCGAACACCAGGATCTGATCGACTTTGATGGCCGGCACCTCCTGCAGCACCGCGCCATTCTTTCGCACCACCAGGCGCTCGGACTCCTTGCCCAGAACGCAGCCGTGTTCCATGAGATACAACGTGCGGAGACGAGGATCATGGTCCGCGGTCGGTTCCTTCTCCTCATCGATCGCGAGCCTGTACTCTGCATCCGCGATCAACGCCGTGTCCTCCTGCTTTAGCTTAAGCACCTCGGTCAGGGCCAACGCCAGAGCGCCTGGGATCGCGGGCTCGGCCTCCGCTAGCGCCGCTTTGGCTTCCACGTACAACGGCAGCGGCTCCTCGGTGCCCGGCTCCTCCGGCGGCAGCATCTCGGCGAAAGAGGGTGGTTCGTCGGTCGTACGGCATTTGAGCACCAGGTCGCGCACGAACTCCACCCCCAGGAAGCGAAAGCCGCGCTCGAAATCGACGATCCGCGTCTTCTCCCGGTTCAGCCGCAACCGCAAGGCTCCGAGGACCTCTTCGGTGAGATCCAGCGCGCGCGCCGCGTGTTCCTCGTGCTTGCAGAGAATCAAAAAATCATCCGAGAAGCGGACCAGGCGCAGGTCGTCCCCGAGCAGGGCCTCGTCGAGATGGTCCAGATAAAGATTCGCGAGCAGGGGCGAGATGGGCGAGCCCAGGGCGATGCCTTTCGTGGGCTGCCAGGTCGTCTCAAGGTCCGTGATCGGCGCCCTGAGCCATATCTTGATCAGATCGATGATCCGCACGTCCTGGACCAGCTCGGCTACCTCGCGCACCAGGCGCTCGTGATCGATCTCGGCGAAGAAGGAGGCGATGTCGGCGTCGACGACCCAGCGGAAACCCCGGTCGCGGTACTGCATGATGCGGCGGACGGCTTGATCGACCGATCGCCCGCGGCGATAGCCGAAGCTGCAGTCCTCGAACTCGGCTTCGGAGAGGGGCGTGAGCACGATCGCCACCGCCGTTTGCAGCACCCGATCCCGCACCGCGGGCACCGCCAAACTTCGCGGCTTCTTGCCGCGAGATTCGACGACGACGCTCAAGAGCGGCCGCGGCGCGTAGGCGCTTTTAAGGACCTCGTTGCGAAGCGCGGCGAGGTTGGTATCGAGATTAACCTCGAACTGCTCCAGCGTCTCCCCGTCGCCGCCCGCGCAGCCCCGGTTTCCTCGCACCCGATGCCAAGCGTCGCGCAGGGTAGCGAATGCAAGGACTTGATGCAGGAGGGCGGGCATGGTGTTTCAGCGTTTCGATGGCTCGGTTGCGGATGGGGTCGATGCCTTAGCCGGCAGTAAGCAGGCACTGTTATAGTAGCATGACTTCCATGCTATCATGATATTATGATCGTCTCATTTAGAGACGGGGGGACAGAAGACCTTTTTCATGGCAGGAACACCAAAGCTGCGCGCAAAACGTGTCCGGAATCGTTATGGAAGGTCGCTGTCCGAAAGCTCGATCAACTCGACTCCGTTACAACACTGGATGACCTACATATACCGCCCGGTAATCGCTTGGAAGCCCTATATGGCGATCGCAAAGGACAGCATAGCATCCGTATCAACGACCGGTACCGAATCTGCTTTGTCTGGTCGGAACAGGGTCCTCATTAAGTGGAAATCGGTGACTACCACTGAACAGCTAGAGAGTAAAGTCATGGTTCGCATTCCCACACACCGCTCCCCCACGCATCCCGGCGAAATGTTGTTGGAGGAATTTCTGAATCCCACGGGTTTGACCCAGCGCGAACTGGCGGACGCTATTCACGTCCCGTACCAGCGTATTAACGAAATTATCAATGAGCGCCGGGGAATCACGCCAAGCACAGCGCTTCGGTTAGAGAGGTTCTTTGGCATGTCGGCTGATTTCTGGATGAACGTTCAGTTGCGCTGGGATCTTTATCACGCGCAGCAGACCGAGCAAGAAACGCTCAAATCCATCCGCCGCTATGTATCGGCGTCTGCTTGAGAGCACTGATAAAGAGGCACCCAACTAGGCCCTGGCAAACTGGAGCAGTGCGCCATGCTCGAAGATCTCAAGCGCTGCTCTGCCCGCTGGCCGTTCCGCCGACATTCTCGAACAGCGTGGCTAGGGGCATATGCAGATTAACGCTCTCGAGCTCCATCGTAGCCTCGCCTTCAAAGGCATACAGCACCCAGCGATTGGAGGCATCGCGGCGGAAACAGTCGACGGTGAGGCTACCCGCATCGATGATGACGTACTCCCGCAGGCCTTCAAGCTTGCGGTAAATAGCGAACTTATCCCCCCGGTCATAACCGGCGGTGCTGTCCGACAGCACCTCGATAACCAGCATGGGGAAACGCTTGCAGGTGTCCTCGGCCCGATCGCGGGCATCGCAGGTTACGAACACGTCGGGGTAGAAGTACGCGTCTGCGGCATCAATCTGCAGCTTCATGTCGCTGATATAAACCCGGCACGGCCCGCCGCGCAGGTGATCCTTGAGCAGGGCAAAGACATTGCCCGCCGTGGTGACATGCGCATCCCTCGCGCCGACCATGGCGTAAACTCGATACACCAGGCCATCCAGGTATTCATGTTTCTCCGTCTGGGTCTTCTCCCACTCCAGAAATTCTTCTGGCGTCATGCGCAGAAAGGGCTGAGGTGTTCCCACGGCGATTTCACTCCTCAAAACGGGTCGTGATCAAAGATTACCACATCGCCGGTGACGGGCGAGCGGTAGAGGAGCTGGCCATATGCCGTGACCACAATCCCGGAAGCTCAGGAGCCGCTCTTCTTATTTTTCGGAGGATAGGTGTTCAACGTTGGCAGCTTTTTATCTGCCTGGATAGGTTGAAGCGCCTGCTGGCCAGACCTCTTCTCATTCTCGAAAAACCAGCGGAAGGTCTCCTGCTCCTCAGCGGCGCCGGATAGCTGATCATCACAAAGGGGAGGCCGAACACGAACAGTAGGACTGTGTTTTCCTGGAGTACCGACGGTGTTGAGCAAATCAAGCGTCCGCTTATCGACCAGGTGGCTGGCATAAAACTCGGCCCTTTCCAGTACTAAGTAGGTCAATGTGTTGGGGCCCTTAAGCCGCTCCGCCTCCTCTGGATAGAGCTTGTCCCAATCCGCTGCAGTCGCACCGACTGGTCTCCAGGCCCGGTCATATCGCGGTTCATTCAGACCGTTACGCGCATACCGCTTCTGCCGGTCAATGAACCAAACTCCCTCGATATCCACACGCACCGTGCCCAACCCGAGCGATTTCCCAAGCCCTAGCCGGTGGCGGAAGTTATCGGAAGGACGAAGACTTTTGAGCAGCAGGGTCAGCTCGGGCTTGGTCAGGTTGTCGAAGTCGATGTGGAAATAGAAGTCCTGTTTATCATCGAGAGGGGTGCAGCGCAATTTCTGGTCAGCGTTGAATGTTGAGTCTGCGGTGACCCAGGGTTCCTCTCCAGGCTGCCAGGGATGATGCAGGTACACCTTGCGGCCATTGGGGAGATGCTGGGCCTTGTTTAGTCTCGTCTTGTGAATGAAAACGCCTTGTGTGCCATTCTTAGGATGAAAATACATGGCCGGGCACGGGGGCTTCGGGCTGTTCAGGATTTTCAGCGTCACCGTATGAATCGCGACCGTAGCACCTTGCAGCGGCAGGGCGTCATGAAAGCGCAGTCGCGAGGCTAAGGTGCGGGCGGACAAACGTTCAGCCTCCGCTTCTTTGGCAGCGTCTTCCTCGGTCATTTCATCGTTGTCCTGTTCGTCCGCATTGTCTTTGCGATCTTCCACGACGCCAAACATCAACTCGGCCGGCGTGAGTTCTGTGCGTTTTGGATTCCAGGGGAGCAGGTCCGGATCGATATCTCTGAAAAAATCCCACGCACTGCCGTTGACGGACTTCCTCCAGATGGACGAGATGCTGATTCTGCTTACAATGGGCCTGCCGTTTTCGGGTTCAACCTCGAAGAAGAACAACTGTCCAGCCTGCGGCTCCCAGCCGGTGTAGCCGGTCAGCGAATAAGGCAGGTCCTTTTGTTCCGCCTGACGCTCTTTGGCAAGAGCCTGAAATTGCTCGATAACGCGGTCCGGGACGGGGATCCGTTTTCGTGGACTGCTCGGCGGAAAAGGGATGAATAGTTCATGTTTTTTAGTCGGCGGCATGTCCTCCGCACGCCCCTCTATACCGAGTACACGCAGTATGCCTTGGGTATAACCTCCGGGCTTGCCGAGCTTAGTCCATTCCTTCTCCGACAAGATCGCGTTTGAACAATTCGTCAGCCGTTGGCCGATGAGGGTGTAGGTTGTTGTTCCTCTTTCATCTGTGTAGGGTCTTTCTTTGAGGGCACTGTTACTGACGGTAATTTTGTTTCCGACCGGCTGAGTTGGAACCCCCGCCGCCAGTAAAGCGCGATAAAAGCACGGCCTATCCGAACTATACGAAGGCCTTTCGGGCATCGTATCTAGGAAACTGCCAACTAGGCGACTGAGGCGGGTTCCCTGCTTGGTGCGGGTCGAGGCATAACCGTCTACGTGGACGGGCAGGCTTTCAGTGAGTGGTGCGGTACCTCCGCCTTTGATTTCGAAGACCTTCTTCCACTTCGATTCTAGCTCATAGGCAGACCCTTGGGTCTTTAAGGCCGGTATGGTCAGTGGCAAGAGATCAAACTCATGATCCGGACCAGTCGACTTCAGCAAGATTCCCATGGCCGAGCGCCCCTGGCTTATGGGTTCGCGGACAGAATAAGGCCGATCCTCGATCACCCGCAAACTGGATTGGCTCAACGTTTCTGCAATCGCTCCGATCATCCCGCGGAGGCTGTTGGCGGGGATGGCGGGTTGGCCATTGCGCCGGTAGGGCGAGACACGCTTCGATTTGAAGCCGTCCTCTTCAATTTGTTCTGCGCCGACGACTGTGGGTGTGTCCAGGTGCAGGCGGCAAATAATGCGCCCCGAAAAGGTCTCGGTTTGCCAGAGGTCATGGCGCGCTGCGGTCTCGCCCTGCTTTACTGCCCCGTAGTCGGTCTTCGAGGTCGACCTCCCGTTGATCTTTCCGGTAACAGGGATGAAATTGTATGGATGATGAAACTCAGGCATGGCGCTCCTCCCTTACAGATACTTTTCCAGCGATTTCTTCAATTTTGTCATGCAGCGAGTCTATCCATTGTTGTGCGTCACACTTCCGCCCGCTGTCCTCGAGCCAGCCAAGTAACTGTGCCCAACTCTCGATTTTTCGTCCCTCAACCGTTGCGCTGATTTGGAACGCCCCATACCCCCGCGCCTTGCCCCAGCCGATCGCCAAATCGCCTTCAAGTGCATCACGTAACACCAGAAGCAAGAGGCCGCGCCACCACTCTCCCAGTAGCAAACGATTCAAACGATCTAATTCAAAATGGATGGCGCCCTCCAGTCCATTACAGATCACAGCCCTCGCCGAATAAAGTTTGTTGGTCGCTACCCCGCCGGTGAACCGGTCAATGGCATTGAAATACTGGTGGTGTGCCTCGCCGGGACCCGTGGCCACTGCGTCGTCGATCACGATCGGGCTCCGCTGTTCGGTCGAACCGAATAATTCGTTGACGATGGATTCAGCGGTTTGCCCCGCCTTTTGCGGGGCTGCGCCCAGGCTTACCGCGATGGTTGCTGCTATCCGCCGCGCCCGTCCGCGCAAGAGACCCCGCAGACTCGCGGCGGGCACGATGGGCCGGCCATCCGGGAGACGGTTGTATTCGAGATCAGGCAGATGCTCATCATGCTTATTCTTCTTGTGCACATAGCCCGGTTCGTTGACCAGAAGGGGGGATGTTGGAATAAGCCGGAAGTGAAACGTCCATAGGCCTGTATTACCAATTACCCCAGGCTCTGGAAGGTCGATTGGCGAAAAATAATCTTGGACAGGCTTATCGGCGCTCAACCACTCCAGATAACGCTCCTGGTTCAAGACCTCCAGCCTCTCGAATTCCCACTGGAGGCGGCCCTGCCCCCTGGTCTTGCCCTTGCCAATGGCGGCCGTTGTCTCTCCATTCCAGTGCGCGAGCAGGCCCAGGAGCAAAGCCAAATCCGATTCTGAAAGCTCATCCGCTTCCAATTCGAAATCAAACTCGCTGTCGGCGGGCACGTATTCATGGCGAAACAGCTTGTGCTCCGCGACCGTGCCGGTGATGGGATCAATTGCGATCCCGTGGCGGATGACGGTCGAGGACTGGCTTACCCAATAAGGAAGCGCCGGGGCTGTGGCGGGCGTGCTTCTCAGGAAGGCGTCATAGAGGCGCACCCGCCCGGATTGACCTTCGCCTTTATCAGCGAAACCGAACAAGTCGCGTGCGAGTTCCTCCCTATGCAGAGTTGCTATCGCGCGCAAAAAACCGCGCAAGGTACTCCCAGGCAGATAGGGCCGCCCGCCTGGCGTCCAGGCAGACGCTGTTGTAACCGCCCTTGATCTTGTCCTTATCGTTACGTTTTTCCGGGTCGATCCGCTCCTCGAAAGGCTCTAGGTTGCCCGTGCCAACGTGCAAGTCGCTTGTACAAATCAACTTACCCGCGATACGGACCCGGACGTAGGGTTCAGACGCCATCGAGTTTGTCATCCCATTCTCCCCCTTCGGGTTCGTAGTCCCAATGGACCTTCAAGTTGATCGCCACTTGGCCGTAGCCGTTGGCGCGGATATAAGGATTTTGCTCCCAGTCCTCTCCATAAGGATCGGATTTGAGCGGTGACAACCCATGGTCCAGCCACGCTTGGAGTTTTTCGCGAGCTGTTTTTTCATCCCCCGCCAATTTGAGCACGAAGACACTGCCCGGAACGGTCAGGAGTTCCGGGTTGTACGGGTGGGCGCCCTTGCGGAAACGGCGCCACAGATACTGGCCACCGGCCAGTTGCTGTTGGGCGTAGAAGCGTTGGAGTTCAAGCGTGTGATCAGATAGCTCCCTCCACGCGGCTTGGTATAACTTTAAAAGCTGGTCACCGCCGTTGGTGGGGGGGATATTTCCGGGGTTTGGCAGCAGGCGGGCGGCGCTTTGCAAGGTGATAATGGCGATACCGTCCACCAAGAGATCCCGTGATTCCGCCGTGGGTGTGTTCGGCTCTCCAATGAATTCGACTCGCGCCGTGGCCTTGGTGCCCCAACATGTCCAGGCCAAGGGCCAGAAGGTCCTGTAGGACTGTGGCGACCGCGTCCCGCTGAGCTTCTGGTATCGCGCACAGGTCCATATCGGCAAGCCAATACCGGTTATCCGGGTCAATCGCCTCGGTGGCGAAAAGCTTTCCCTCATCAGCGGTGCGAGTATTTTTTTTGATTTCGGTGCGGACCGTGATCACGCGGGAAAGCCCCGGACAACCGAAAATCTCACTGGCCTTTTCCCAGTGTTTGCCTTTCCAATCGATCTGGAAAATGGGTGCATGATCGTTGATGAGTCCGGGTTTTTCTTTCAGGGCCACATCGTAGATTTTGTTGTCCCGCTCTGGATCGAAGACCAGGCTCAGAGACAAGACCACGGGCCGCTTGCCATTCTGCCCAGCGGGAAAGGCGTGGGTTATGTGAATAGCGTTGAAGTTAGTGCGCAGCGCTTGCCAGGCATCGTCGTTGGTGCTGTCTTCACTGTTATTTGGAAATAACCGCCGTGCCATCGCGCCTAGGATCGCGCCGCCGGGGATGAATTCCTCAGACTCATAACGTTTGCTCTCCGGCGTGTGGTGTTTCGCGAAGCAGAAGGGGCGGTCGAGCATCAAACGGAGGCCGAATCGCGTTTTTCCCCGCGGGATGCTGCCCATCAAAAAGACTGGTCGTGGGGCTCGTTCAACTTGGACGCTGATAATCCGTCCGAACCCGGTCCCTTTGAAGGCGCCGAGGGCGGGCGTGAATTCTAGCCCTTTCCGAATCCAACGTTCGAGCCGCCCCACCTCCGCTTCATCCTCACAGCTTGCATCGATATGCCCACGGTACGCCACCTCCGCGCCCGCCGCAAAGGGCGACTCGACGGTTTGGAGATGGCGCTTTTTAACCACACCTTTCTCCGCGTCAAGGCTGATGCGATGGCGTGTGCCCTCACTGCCCGCTGCCAATGCTTTCCAATAGGGGGCAAACTGTAACCGGGCGCGCTGGGGTTTATCGTCAGAGCCCGTTTCGGAGGGGGTTCCAAGCCAATCGCGAAAGGTTATACCGCCAGACACAGATGCGGCGAACTTCTCCCAGGCATGGCGCAGGTTGCCTCGAATCAGGCTGCCGGGCAGCGCGGGTTGTTCCTCAGCACGCAATGCCGCCGCATCCACGCCAAGCGTCCGTCCACCGGCCGCCTGACTGATGATGGGCGCCCGTAATACCAGGGTGACGGTGAACCGATAGTCAGGCATGGGTAGGAGACTCAAAATCGAGGGCAAGGTAGTCCCAGAGTTCCAAGAGATAAACCCAAGGCCAGACCTCACAGGCAGCGTTCGGGAATAGGTCTTTGACCTTCGCTTCAAGTTCCCCGAACCGTTTACTGCCCATCACATCGATAGAACGTTTTCGCTGCTGGCTAAATCCTTCACCGGGGTCAGCTACACCCTTGTTCGCCAACGCATAGATCTGGCCCTTGGGGATGTCCTTCAATAGCTTTCCCAACGCCGGCTTCTCGGTATCCCATTTGGCAATCGATCGCAAAGGCTGACGGCAGCCTGCCAGCTTGTCGAACCGTTTACTCCAAAACCTCTCGACCGGCTCGGTGGGAAAGTCGATGGACTCCAGCACCTCGTATTCGAACAGGTTGCATTGCCCATCCGTCAAATTGTGATCCTTGATGTGCTTTTTAACTTGTTCCGCCAGTTCTTGCGCTAACCTTCTGATACGAACAATGGGAGTCTTGTAATGACAGAAGACCAAACCGCCCGCGTGGGTCAATGCGACGCCGTTTCCGTCGTCTTTTGGGTACATCCAGTTTCTGCTCTGCTCGTAGAAATAGTTGAGTGTCCAGAAGCCTTTCCAGGCTGGCACGACCAAGGTTGATCTCATCGCCGCCCCAAAGCAGGGTTTCCAGCCGGAGCTGGTTGCCTACCTTGAAGTCTGGATCGTTGGAGATTTCGAGAAGAAAATTCTTCAGGAACGCGCGACGATAGCCTTGAACTTTCTCATCGAAGCTGTGCAATTCACCGGCATTCTTACAATGGTCCCGCTGGATCGAGCCAAAGCCGTTGCCGTCGACGTAAACGACCGCGAGTTTGTTTTCCAGATTATCAAGCTGCGTTGAAGTGGCGATTTCATCAAGTTCGTTCGTGAACTCAAGCTGCTCAATCAGGGGATCGACAACGTTATTTTCGCGGGTTTCATTTCGATAAAACTCCTGTTTCTGCTTCCGGCCGTAATTGTGGCGCACTTCAACCGACCTAGAGACATGGGGACGCTCTATTCCTTGATCGCGCCTGATTTCGATCTGCCCATCGCCGGGCCTCAGGTTATCCCATTCACAGGGTTTAAACTGGTTCTGATTGCGCGGCGGCAAAGCCAAAGATAGCTGCTGCAGTTGGCGGAACCGGTTGCGGGCTGTTATTGCCTCCTGGGTTTTCCGAGGGTTTTCAAGCTCAGGTTGGACGTCGACGACGAAGGTGAAATGTTGGATCTGAGGATCTTGGGCCAAATCCGCGGCGAGTTTATCCCGTATTGAATTAGGGTCCTCTGAGCAAATTCGAAACAGACCCATCGATGCCCCGGTACTTATGGGTTCTAATTTTCCTTTCCACTTCTCCTGCCATTTCTCCCTGATGTCCTTTATCGCATGGCGAAGCAGTAGGCTTCCACCTCGCACCACGCTCAACTGCGTAATATCCTCAAGCACCGAGGCCAGGTTGACGCCCTCGACCCGCAGGTAATATTCTTTCATTCCGTTTTCGCCCCTTTCGCCCAATTTTTGTTACCCGGCGCCTCCATTGCCACATTAAGCAAAGGCCATGTCAGCGCATTTGAACACCTCGCTTTACTCTTTCGGTGGTCACGGTCGCATCGGAAGATAAATATTCAATGAGAGACGCCTCGACGTCCGCGCCTGCTCCCATGCGCCCCCAGAACCCGCGTTCCGGCAACGCCCCGCCATACCAGCCGCTGGGAAATCGCGTTGCTAGTGCCATGACAAACTTACCATCGCCGTAAAAATTAACCTCTTCTGGTGACTGCACCAAGAGATTCTGGAAGCCCCGACCTCCCAACGCCGGGTCCAAGCGATCCGTGACGGCGGCGGTGCGATTGTGGGGCAAGCGCACGATAGTGAGTCTCCCGTCAGCCACAGTCTCGGCCTGGGATGCGGCCTTTTGGCCAGCCTGCTCGTCCTCCGAGGTGATGCCCTGCGCGGCGCGATCGGCGGCGCGGACCTGGATAATTTCTGCTTGCGTTGCTCCCAATTCAAGCATTTCAGGGATATAACCTCGATCATTGGCGGCAACCAAATCGTACCAGCGGATCCAGCGCTCGGGCGGAAGTTCCAAGAGGTCAAAGACCTGATGCAACGAGGTGAGCTTGTCCGCTCCTGCCTCTGGCCCATGGTGGTCAACAATAATGAGGTAGGGAGAGCCGAGACCGAGATCGTCCTCCAGCTCAACAAGCACGGGGGTCAACCCCTGCGCCAACGCGCCCATGATTTCCTCGCGGTAGGCGGAGGCTTTCGCCCCCCAGCGCAGGCCCTTGTCGTGGACGGAATCAGGCACGGTCTCATCCAGCAGGGCGCGGATGGTCGCCATTTCCAGGTCCGCGCCACCGAGGAAGAAGACTAGATTAGTCCGTGCCTTTTGTTCTCTGTCCACAGAAGACGCTCTTCAGACAATTCAACTGTCGATCGACAAAATTTTCCGAGTTAACCAGCCAGCGGGGTGAGCCACATACCTCTGACAGCTTCTTTCCGGTCATATGCCACATAGCCCAGCCCGACGATACCAATAAAGATCGGCCATAACCACCACTCATTCCCTGAAAACACATTCATTCCCAACAAGCTTGAGGCAAGCACAATAGGCAGGACGATTGTGGCGACCTCCGTTAATTTCATCGTGGTTTTAGCCGTCAGATAGTCGTTGGCATTGTGTATTTCCTCCTTAACCTCCCGGTAGAACTCGTCCACATCCATCACCTTCCGCGCCAGCGCGTACATTTCGATCCCCTGCTGCTGATTTGAAATCAAAGGAAACTGGTACAGGTTAGTAAAGTGCATGAACGCCCAGCGTAACTGCTGGAACTGCTCAAGCCACTCTTTGTTATTCTTTGCGTGGCCCGAACGTTTCATCGCTGTCGCGGAAATCTCGTTCAAGCGCGTGCTGAAGCGGAACAAAGTAACTCGCAGAGGAGCAACAGTACCTGGTCGAAGTACATCTGCCCAAAATGCCGCCAAAGCGGTGGCTCGTCCATTGGCTCGGCCAACATCGCGCCGCTGTGATAGGCAAACCCGTAGAAGGTGCCCAGCTCAGCCCAGCGGAGATAGGTACGCTCTTTGGCCCAATCCTGTTCAAAGCGGCGACTATGGTGAGTTCTGCGCACGAGTTCCTCTTGGCTTGGTGGCGGTTTTTCCTCGGCGCCGGCCTTTTCGGGCGGGTCCACATTCAGCAGCTTGACCCAGTGACCAAAGGTCCATGGAGGAGCAGGAGCATCGGCCGCATGTTCAGCATGTTTAAAGGTCTGCCGCAGTTCATTACCGCCCTTCTCCAAGAGGGCACAGGTCCACACAAAAGCCCTCTCATCAGCATAGACCGCCCAGCCCCGTGATTTGGCGGCCGTTGTCTTCTCTTGAGTAGATAACCCCTGATCAGGTATCACCCATGCACGTGTGTCCTTATCCCAGTGAACCGGAAACAGGCGTCCTATGTCGTTGCCTAGTTTAATGGGTAGTTCGAGGAACGAAGCCCAGCGCTCGAGATAAATATCCGCCGTAGGGCAGTCTTTGATGAGCGGGCTTTGGGGATCGGTAAGTTCGAGCGGCACATCGTCCAGCAGGCGTTTATACCCTTTTACTTCCGCATGCCTCGGGAATGGGCTCCGCCAATAACGAAACAGCTCATTTATCCTCAAGAGTTCATCCAGGTTGGGGCGGTTATCTTGTCCTTCGGGGAAATAAAGCTCGACGAGCAGGAACCCCGTGCGCAGCAGATCTTCTTCGGACGGTGCCGGCGCAAAATAAAGTTGAGCCGTGCTTAACGTAGAATCCTGTTCGAGTCTGTAGGCGAACGGCAAGACAAAGCGCGAATAGGAAGCCCCTTTGAAGCTATCTTGTTTGGCGTTTGGATCGCCGCAGCGGAGTTCCAGCATTCCTTCTCTCCCTCTTGGAAAATTGTCGTGGCGTTGTGATTCTACGCCTCAGATTATGTGACCTAAAGGGACAGCCTCGGAGCCTGGGTTGAGCGTTTTCTTGCGAAACCCGAGATCACATAGCCCATTTCCCTGCATTACGGCGCAAACGTCGCCCTTAACCCATTAGCCTACGATACTAAATATGGAACCCACCCATTCTGGATGACTTTCAGCGTAACGTCCTTGTCGTCTGGATACCGGCAATCCATGCCGGTATGACGGCTTACGCGAACAGCGTTCCCCTCGCGCGAGCATCCCGTTACATCGACTCAAGCTTTCGCCGCCCGTTTCTGCTTTTTGTTGCCGCGAGGCTCGGCATGATGATCACCGCGCCCAGTTCATAGCTTGAGGAATTAGTCCACCGTCAACCCGGCCCGCTGGAGCTTACGGACGACTTCATCGGCTTTGAGCGCTGGTAAGCGGCTCATGCAGCCGTTTCAATTTCAACAACCTCGAACTCACCGGCCTCGTAGCCGGAAGGCAACGATTCACCATGGTTACTTAAGCTGAGGATGTAGCCACGAATGGCATCTTGAACCATTGCCAGCGCTTCCTCCTTCGTCTCTCCTTGCGTAACGCAGCCAGGCAGTGCTGGCGCCGAGACTATATAACCACCTTCTTCCGCAGGCTCCAGGTAAACAAGAAAGCGTGCCATTGAAATTCACCTCCTGTCACGAACCTAATGTCGATTTAACAATACCGCGTCCCACGGTTTCATCGTTATATAACTGACGGTTTGCGGCTGTCATCTTCCTCCAGGAGTATCCGATATCTCCCCAACCCAAAGCTCGTCTTCCCTCCCACATGCAGCCACTCGCCCAGAGCGAGCCAAGGCATGAAGGGTTTCAGCTCGCTTTCGTAGGTCACGGAACCCAGCAGCCCGCCAAACTGCATCCATTCCTTCTGCCGGCCCGAGTAGCGCGCCCAGTCATCCCAGACCAGGTCGTGCAAGCGAATGGTCACATGCTTTGCTCGTTCTAGCAGCGCCTGTTTAGCACCGTGCTCGAGCATGGGGCCGCCTTGATAGGCCCCGCTCAGAAGGTTGATCCGGGCGATCACGCGCTCCACAAACGTCGCGAACTCCGGGCAGGTGCGGACCAGCCGGTTGTCGTTCTTGAGCCGCAGGCGGGTCTCGAACGTCAATGTCACCTTGGCTGCGGCCCTATCCTCCCATCCACGGATGACTTCCTGCGAGGTGGTCGGCGGGCCGGGATGCATGACCGTGGCTCGGCCTTGCTCCAGCAGGAGACACGGCGGCCCGGAAGGAACCAGCCGCTCGACTCGCTCCAGATCGAACCGGCCTCGGCCGGCACCTAGGCCTTCCCGGCCGAGATGCTCGAAAGCGCACAGGCACGCGGTCAGACTGTAGCAGGCCGGACCGATCAACAAGAGATCGCAGCTCAGAGGGCTGCCGGGTGGGTAATGACACTGGGTCTCCAACGGGGGCACGAGGATGAAGGGTTTGGGTAGGGCTACTCGCGTGGAATCACCGGCCGGCAGCATCGTCGAGGCCGGCTCGTACAGTTGATCGTACAACGGCCTGTACAAGCGACGCAGCGCCCAGCCGAACGCCCCATGGAAGGTCGAGCCCTTATAGGCGCTCAATTGCAGGGGCGTTATAGCGAGCAGATGAAATCGCAGCCAGATCCCGCTGAGACCGGCTAGGGGATTTGGCTCTGCATTTTCCGCGTATTCCGAGGGGAACTCCATGGCGGTAGCCGTCATACGCATCGTATTCTAGACGAATTCGGCACTTAAAAGATGATAGGAATGTCATTCCCGCAACTCCATGGCTGGAAGCCAACGTCATGATGGACTTCCCTGTGTCTCGATGCGGGCCATTCCCCCGTATCTGGCACGGGGCAGGCTCTGAGTTTGTGAAAAAACCTACTGCACTCGGGATCTCGCATTCCGGCGGTGCTCGGAATCCTCATGTATTTCAACATACACTCCGGTTGCTCGTCTCATCCGTGAGACTTACCCCTTCGGGGCTGGCGCTCCGTTTCGCTCCCGGCGAAACGGTCCTGCGCTCCGGCGGAATGCGACCTCCCTTCGCTCGCGACGGTTTCTTCACAAACTCTCTGGCCAGCATGACGGGATCATTTATTGGCGGTTGCGACGATTTGTCTCGCACAGAGGAACACGTATATAGCCCTCCGCGCTTGCAGCCGTACGCTCGAATCCGCACACTGTACCGAACTCGGTGGTCCGTTCAGGTCGGTCATAACATGAACAAAACCCAGCGCTCGATCGGTCTGACCCCGCTGGATAGTCTCCTGGTATTCGTCCCGATCGCCATCGCTCTGCGGTGGCTTCAAGCCGATCCCTTGTGGGTCTTTATCACCTCCTGCCTGGCCATTGTCCCGCTCGCGGGTTGGATGGGCAAGGCCACGGAACACTTGGCGGCGCGCCTGGGTGAAGGGATCGGCGGTCTTCTCAATGCGAGCTTCGGCAACGCCGCCGAGCTCATCATTGCCTTCTTCGCTCTTCGGGCCGGTCTCCATGACGTGGTCAAGGCCTCCATCACCGGCTCGATCATCGGCAACATCCTCCTGGTGTTGGGGCTAAGCATGATCGCGGGCGGTGCGCGCTTTCCGATCCAAACGTTCAACCGCACCGCGGCGTCGATGGGCGCGAGTCTCTTGCTTTTGAGCGCCATCGGCCTCGTCATCCCGGCGATCTTTCATCTCTTCGCGGCCGGGGCCGGCGCCGAGGTGGAACGCGGGCTGAGCTTGGAGATCGCGATCGTCTTGTTCGTCACCTACGGGCTGAGCCTGGTGTTCTCGCTCCACACCCACCGGCACCTTTATGTCGGGGCCGCGGGCGAAGAGGTCAACGCGGGCGAGGCCGGCGCGCATTGGGGGCGAGGCCGCGCGATCGGGGTGCTGCTCGCCTCCTCCGCGCTGGTCGCTGTCATGGCCGAGATCCTGGTCCATAGCGTCGAACACGCCGCCCGAACCTTGGGTATGACCGAGGTGTTCGTGGGCGTGATCCTGGTGGCCATCATCGGCAACGCCGCCGAGCACAGCACGGCGGTCGTCGTGGCGATGAAGGGGAAGATGGATCTCGCCATCAACATCGCCGTGGGATCGAGCCTGCAGATTGCGCTTTTCGTGGCCCCGGTGCTACTCTTCGTCAGCTATGCCTTCGGCGCCCCGATGGATCTGGTCTTCACGCCCTTCGAGGTCATCGCGATCGTGCTCGCCGTCTTGGTGGTCGGCCGTATCGCCGACGACGGCGAGTGCAATTGGATGGAGGGCGTACAGCTCTTGGCGGTCTATTTGATCCTCGGCATCGCCTTTTATTTCTTACCCCACTAGAAGTCCGCGTGCGCCATCGATTGAAACGTTTCACGTTGCGGCGCTCGCCGAAAGCCGGGCTGCCCCCTGGCACCTTGGTGCACATCGGGGAGCGCACCAGGGAAGTCACGCGCATCTCGATCCTCGACTTCGATGACGGCGCGCTGCGCGAACAGGAGGCGCAGGCGTCCTCCGAGTGCCGCGCCTACAAGGACTCGCCGAGCACCAGTTGGATCAACGTCGATAGCGTCCACGACGTCGAGCTATTGCGGGATTTCGGCCGGGATTTCGGCCTCCATCCGCTGGTCCTCGAAGACATCGCCAACACCGACCAGCGCCCTAAGCTCGAAGATTACGGCGACTACCTCTATGTCGTGGTCAAGATGCTGTCATATAAAGGCGAGGCGCTAACCGTCGAACAGGTGAGCTTAGTATTAGGCGCCTCCTGGGTGCTCTCCTTTCAAGAACAAGGAAAGCCCGGCGATGTCTTCGATCCGATCCGTACGCGCATCCAGAGCGCGGCCGGAAAGATCCGCAAGCGCGGCGCCGATTTTCTGGCCTATAGCCTCATCGACGCCATCGTCGACAACTATTTCGTGATCCTGGAGCGCGTCGGGGACCGGATCGAGGCGCTTGAAGACCAGCTTTTGACAAATCCGAGCCAGGTAGCCCTCACCACGATTCACCATCTGCGGCGGGAGATGATCTTCCTGCGCCGATCGGTGTGGCCGCTGCGCGAGATGTTGAGCGCCCTGCAGCGCGGGGAATCCAAGCTGGTACAGCCGGGCACCCAAGTGTATTTAAGGGACGTCTATGATCACACCATTCAGGTGATCGATACCATCGAGAACCTGAGAGACGTGCTCCAAGGGATGCTCGACATCTATCTTTCGAGCTTGAGCCAACGCATGAACGAGGTCATGAAGGTGTTGACCATCATCGCCACGGTCTTTATTCCCTTGACCTTTATCGTCGGCGTCTACGGAATGAATTTCGAATATTTCCCCGAGCTAAAATGGCGCTGGGGTTATCCCACGTTGTGGGGCATTATGATCAGCATCGTTGCCCTGATGCTGGCCTACTTCAAACGCAAGAAATGGCTATAGAACCACAACCCGCGCTTCCTTACCGATGAATAACGACCCGCAAATCCCCCTGCTTCCGCTGCGGCTCGGCGCCGGCGGGCTGGTGCCGTTTATCGTCCTCGCGGGCAGTTTGTGGGCGGCGCCTCTCGACTACCGGCCGCTGCTTCTCGGTTGGCTCAGCACCTATGCCGCGGTGATCTTGAGTTTTATCGGCGCGCTGCACTGGGGCATCGCGATGGTCCACCGCAATATGACTGAAAGCAATCGCGCGCTCTTCATGACTTGGAGCGTGGTGCCGGCAATCGCCGCCTGGGTGGCGCTATTGCTCCCGGAAACCACCCGCTTCATGGTGCTCGCGGCAGCCTTCACGGCTAACTACGCGATGGATCGCGAGCTCGTCCGCCGCTATTCGATCACTCCCTGGTTTCTTAGGCTCCGCGGCGGGCTCACCGCGGTCGTCGTGCCGTGCTTGTTGTTGGCGGCATTGCGTATGTTTTTCCCATGAGAGTTTGTGAAAAAAAACCTACTGCGCTCGGGATCTCGCGTTGCATCCTCGGCGCGCCAAGCAGGGCCACTCCCTGGCCCTGGCTTCCCGGCGGTGCTCGGAATCCTCATGTACTTCAACATACACTCCGGTTGCTCGCCTCGTCCCTGAGGCTCGCCCCTTCGGGGCACATGCGCCGTTTCGCTCCCGTCGAAACGGCCCTGTGCTCCGGCGGAACACGATCTCCCTTCGCTCGCGACGGTTTTTTCACAAACTCTGAGCGCTCAAGGCTCAATCGGCAGCCGCTGGCAAGTCGCCTCGATCCAATCCTCGACCAATCGATTGATCTCGGCCGCGACTTTCCCGTTGGATTCGATTACCGGACCGATGACCACGTCGATGACGCCCGGTATTTTCTCGAGCCGGCCGCGCGGCCAAAATACACCGGCGTTATGCGCGACCGGCACGACCGGAACCCCGGTCTTGGCGGCGAGATAGGCGCCGCCGACTTCATAGCTCACCCGTTGCCCCGGCGCCACCCGCGTGCCCTCCGGGAAGATCGTGATCCATAAACCCTTCTGCAAACGGTCGCGCCCTTGCTCGACCACCTGCCGTAGCGCGCGGCGGACCGCTTTTCGATCGATGGCAATCGGCTTGAGTGTGGCGAGTCCCCAGCCGAAGAGCGGCAGCCACAAGAGCTCGCGTTTCAGCACCCAGACATGCGGCGGAAAGAATTTTTGCAAGGCAAAGGTCTCCCAGGCGGATTGGTGCTTGCACATGATGATCGCCGGGCCGCCGGGAATGTTTTCCGTGCCCGTCACCCGCCAGCGCAAACCGCAGCATGTGGCCAGCCACCAGACGTTGAGATGGGCCCACAGCGTCACGATGCGGTAACGCCGGTGGTAAGGCAGGGGCCACACCACGAGCGAGATAGGTGCAAACACGATGAGTGAGACGAAAAGCCCGAAGTAGAAAACGATCGATCGGGAGAGATTCATTGGCGGATTTTCTAGACCAGCACGACCAATACCAGGAACGCGACCCTAAGCTAGTTATTGCGCACTTTGCCGTTCCGGACCGTTAAATTGCTGTCTTTCACTGCACCTGTGTTACCGGTGGCGGACCACGGACCATCACAGGTAACCGTTTTTACAGTCATTTAGGGCCGGACCTGATCCTGACTTGCGCGATTGGCGCGCGAATTGCGGATTATGCCGACGGCTGGCGCAAACGCGGTTTCCAATAGGTATCAACTACATGACCCACTTACGCGATAACGGATTATTGCATAGTTACGATCCCGGTCTCGTTGCGATCTCGGTGCTGATCGCGGGACTGCAGGATACGGCGCTAGCGGGGGCTTACTGGGCGATAGGAGCTATGCGATGAACCTCTCCCACCTGAGCATCGCAGTCCTGATCCTGGGGACCTTTACGATCCTGGGTGTGGCTCTGCTCATCGCCTTGGGCAATAAGCGCCGCGAAGCCTTGTTGCGCCGTTATGATCTCATCCTGAATAATGGGCTCGATTGCGTCATTACCTTAGATCACGAGGGCTGCGTCATCGAGTTTAATCCCGCCGCCGAGAAGACCTTTGGCTACCCAAAGGCCGATGTCCTCGGCAAGAATCTGGCGGAGCTCATCATCCCGCCCCGGCTTCGCGAGGAGCACCGATGCTGCGGCATCACCGATTGTGTGGCGACGGGCGAGGAGGGGGTGCTCGGTCGGCGCATCGAGATCACGGCGCTGCGTGCCGATGGGTCGGAGTTTCCGCTGGAGCTGGCGGTGACCCGCATCCTCTTCGATGGTCGCCCGCTCTTTAGCGCCCATCTGCGAGACATCACCGATCGGCGGGCCGCGGAGAATTCCTTACGTGCGGCGCGCGGCCGGCTGGACCACCTGTTGGCGTCCAACCCCTCAATCATCTACAGTACCGGGGCTATCGATCATCGGTGCGCCTTCGTCAGCCGTAACCTGCTGGAGACAATGGGCTATGCGCCTGAAGAAATGATGGCCGATCCCGAGTTTTGGTTCGCGCATCTCCACCCCGAGGACCGCGCTACGGTGCTGGCCCATTTCGCCCAGGAAGGGGTGCCCGAAAACGGTGCGATCGAGTACCGATTCCGGCATGCCGATGGCAGCTACCGCTGGTTCCTTGATACCTACCGCTTGGTGAGAGACGAGGCGGGGCACCCGGCCGAGTTCGTCGGCTCGTGGACGGACATTACGACGCGCAAGGCGGCCGAGGAAACGGCGCGCTCGCGTGAGGAGAGGATCCACTACCTCGCCTACCACGACCCTCTGACAGATCTCCCCAACCGCTCACTGCTCCTCGACCGGCTGAGCCAGGCGCTCGCCCAGGCCGAGCGGGACAGCACCCAGGTCGCGGTGCTCTTCACGGACCTCGACCGTTTCAAGATGGTCAACGACACCCTGGGCCACCCGGCCGGCGATGAGCTGCTGCGCCAGGTGGCCCTACGCTTGCGCTCGGTGCTGCGCGAGGGCGACACGCTTGCTCGCCTGAGCGGGGATGAGTTCGTCATCCTCCTGCCGCGGATCTCCGGGGGGCGCGATGTCGCCCGGGTCGCGGCCAAGGCCTTGGGCATGGTGACCGCACCCTTCACGGTGTTGGGGCACGAGCTGCACATATCGAGCACTATCGGCGTGAGCCTGTTTCCCAAGGACGGCGCTGATCCGGAGACCCTGATAAAGCACGCCGATACCGCCCTCTACCAGGCCAAGGATCGGGGTCGCAATCGGTACCAGTTCTTCGACCCGCGCATGAATGCGCACGCCCAGAAACGCCTGTTAGTAGAAAACGGATTGCGGCACGCGATCGAGCGGGGGGAATTCGTGCTGCACTATCAGCCACGGATCGACCTTCAAACGGACGCGGTTACCGGCGTGGAGGCACTTATCCGCTGGCACCCCGAGCAGAGGATAGTGCTGCCGGGTGAGTTTATCCCGATTGCCGAGGAGACCGGGCTCATCACTGAGATCGGCGAATGGGTCCTGCACACCGCCTGCCGGCAAGCGAGGGAATGGGAGGCGGCGGGTCTGTCACCGGTGGGGATGGCGGTAAACCTCTCGATCCACCAGCTCCGGCAGGGAGGGTTCCCGGCGCGGGTTCGGGCGATCCTGCGAGAGACGGGGTTGGCGCCGCAACGCCTCGAGATCGAGATCACCGAATCGAGCCTGATGGTCGACCCCAAGCAGATCATCAAGACTTTGCACGAGTTGCGCTCTATAGGTATTCAGCTCGCGATGGATGACTTCGGCGCCGGATATTCGAGCCTCGCCTACCTCAAGCGCCTGCCGCTCGACCGCATCAAGATCGACCGATCCTTCGTGCGCGACATCCCCGAGGACCCCGATGATGCGGCGATCGTGCAGGCGATCCTAGCGATGGCGAGGCAGCTTAAAATCCGCGTGGTGGCGGAAGGCGTGGAGACGCCCGCGCAGGTCCGGTTCCTCCGAAATCATGGCTGCGAGGAAGCGCAAGGCTACGCCTTCAGCCGGCCGCTCACGGCTGAGACCTGCGCCGACTTCCTAGCAAAGACGCCGCTGTACGCGGTAGCAAGCCGGTGAAGCTAGACGCACACGCTACGCCCGGCGCCACGCACCACATCCGGACGGCGCGGTTATTCACCGGCCGGCCGTTAATCGAGAAGCGCGCCGCGCTTTTCAGTCTTCAAGCAGCTCAATAGGAACCTTATAAGGCACGCCCGACTGTTCCCGCACGCAGCGCGGGACCATATAACCGGGGAGGCGGGAGCGCAGCCCCTGCATAAGCGTCAAGGCATGGGCGCGCGGCGTGTCGTAGTGCGCCGCTTCTTGCACGCGGTCGAGAAGATGCAGGTAATAGGGCAGGATACCGGCCGCCACGAGCCGTCCGCTGAGATCGACGAGGACCGGGAGCGTGTCGTTGACGCCGCGCAGCAGCACGGACTGGTTGAGAAGGATGGCGCCAATCGCGCGCAGCCGCTGCATGGCTTCGCTGACCTCTTCATCGATCTCCGCACCGTGGTTGGCGTGGACCACTATCACGGTGCGAAGACGCGTTGCGCCCAGCCATGCTAGACACCGATCGTCGATGCGCTCGGGTAGCACGATGGGCATGCGCGTATGGATGCGCAAGCGTTCGAGATGCCCGATACGATCGAGCTCGGCGACCAGCGCGGCCAGGCGCTGGTCCGTGAGCGCCAAGGGATCGCCGCCGCTCAGTATGATTTCGGTGATCGATGAATCGCGCCGGAGATAGTCGAGGGCGCCTTGCCAACGATCCAAGCCGACGTTGGCGCTGCTATACGGGAAGTGTTGCCGGAAGCAGTAGCGGCAATGGATCGCGCAGCCCCCCGTGACGATGAAAAGCGCACGGCCTTGGTACTTGTGCAGGACACCCGGCCGGACCTGCGCACCGAGGTCCCCGACGGGATCGAGAGAAAAATCTTTGGCGTTGGTTGCCTCGGGCGGGAGCGGAAATACCTGGCGTAACAGCGGATCCTCGGGATCGCCCTTGCGCATGCGGGCGACGAAACCGCGCGTTACCCGCAGCGGGAAATCTGTTCTTGCAATTCCTGGCTGACCAAAAACATCGGGCGGTAGTTCCAGGCATCGCAACAAGTCCTCGGGCCGCGAGATCGCGCGCGCCAGCTCGATCTGCCACTGGGCACGCTGCTGCGAATGGAGCGTTTCGGTTATCATTGGCAAAGATATCAGCACCGGGATTTAGACGATGACAACCTATAATACCAACCAATTCAAGGCGGGGCTCAAAGTGATGCTCGACGGCAGTCCCTGTGCGATCGTCGAAAACGAATTCGTGAAACCCGGCAAGGGGCAAGCTTTCAACCGCGTGAAGATCCGTAACTTGAAGACCGGGCGGGTAATCGAACGGACGTTTAAATCGGGAGACACCCTCGAAGGCGCGGACGTTGTCGATCGAGAAATGCAGTATCTCTACTCGGACGGCGAATACTGGCATTTCATGGACGCCGCCAGTTTCGAGCAATTATCCGCTAGCGAAACCATGATGGCCGATGCGCGCCAATGGCTTAAGGGTCAGGAGACCTGTGTGGTGACGCTGTGGAACGGCGAGCCCATGTCCGTGGAGCCGCCGAACTTCGTGATTCTCGAGATCACCGAGACCGATCCCGGGATCCGCGGGGACACGGCCACGGGCGGAACGAAACCCGCGATCCTGGAGACCGGCGCGGTAGTCAAGGTACCGCTGTTCGTCGAGGTACACGAGCTAATCAGGATCGATACGCGCACCGGAGCCTACGTGGCGCGAGCTAAGGAGTGACCTCGATCTCCCGCCCTTCTCCCGAGACAGTCTGGAAACCGGGCGCCTCATGGGAGGTGTTGAGGTTGCGGGCGGAGTTGCTGGCAAAAATCCGCGCATTCTTCACTGCCCGTTCCGTCCTGGAGGTCGAAACCCCGGTGCTAAGCCGCGCCGGGATCACCGATCCGCAGCTCCTGAGCTTGACCACCCGCTTGCAACTGCCGGGCGCCGCTGCGTCGCAGGTGCTGTACCTGCAAACGTCGCCCGAATTCGCCATGAAGCGCCTGCTGGCCT
The DNA here is from genome assembly GCA_050740435.1 of Gammaproteobacteria bacterium. Classification (GTDB taxonomy): domain Bacteria; phylum Pseudomonadota; class Gammaproteobacteria; order JACCXJ01; family JACCXJ01; genus USCg-Taylor. Next base: position 2,882 of record JBOIDL010000018.1, on the reverse strand, counting down.
CGGGGAGCGGGCCCATCTATCAGATCGCCCGGGCATTCCGCGACGGCGAGTCCGGTCGCTTGCACAACCCGGAGTTTACGCTCATCGAATGGTATCAACCCGATCACGATCACCACGCGCTCATGGATGAGGCCGAATCGCTCGTCGCGGATCTGATCGATCTCGGACCGTGTCAAAGGATGAGCTATAGCGAGGCGTTCGTAACCCACGCGGGTTTCGATCCCCACCGCGAGGAACCCTGTAAATTAGCGTTGCATGCGGAGCGCTTGGGTTTACGCCTAGGCGGCGACGGAATGCACGATCCGAGTAGTTATCTCGATTTGATTCTCAGTCATTCGGTTGCGCCAAGGCTCGGGAAGGCACAGCCATGTTTCATCTACGATTACCCCTTCAGGCAAGCGGCATTGGCGCGTATTCGAGACGCTGATCCGCCGGTCGCGGAACGCTTCGAGCTCTTCGTTCACGGTATGGAGTTGGCCAGTGGTTATCACGAGCTCGCGGATCCCATTGAGCAGCGCAGGCGCTTCGAGGCGGACCTCGAAGGGCGCCGGCGTTCAGGAGCGCCCGAGATGCCGATCGACGAGCGGCTTTTGGAGGCTCTGGCGCATGGGCTCCCGCCGTGCGCGGGGTGTGCCCTAGGATTCGACCGGCTGGTGATGCTTGCCGCCGGTGCCCGGGACATTCAGGAGGTATTGGCGTTTCCGGCCGCCGTGGCCTAAGCTTCCCAAGCTAATGAACGCAACCCTATCGGCATAAATCCGTAGCGCCCAATATGCCAGAGATCTAACTATGGCCGGAACACCAGAGACCAAGAACATGGCATTGTTCTGCGACTTTGAAAACATTGCCCTGGGTGTGCGTGATGCCAAGTATGCACAATTCGATGTCACCAAAGTCCTTGAGCGCTTACTGCTGAAAGGCGGCATCGTCGTGAAGAAGGCCTATTGCGACTGGGAGCGTTATAAGGATTTCAAAACCGCCATGCACCAGGCTTCCTTCGAGCTCATAGAAATTCCGCACGTGAGCCAGTCCGGTAAGAACAGCGCCGACATCCGTATGGTCGTCGATGCACTAGACCTTTGTTATACCAAATCACATGTGGATACCTTTGTCATCATCAGTGGTGACTCCGACTTCTCACCGCTGGTGAGCAAGCTGCGTGAGAACAATAAGATCGTAATCGGTGTCGGAGTCAAAAACTCCTCCTCTGATCTGCTGATCGCGAATTGTGATGAATTCATCTACTACGATGACCTGGTGCGTGAACAAGAAAGCAAGAGGCGCCAGCACAAGAGAGCGACTGGCCGGTCCGCCTCCGGCATGACGGCAAAGGCCGCACCGAAAGAGGAAGATAAAAAACAACAGGCCCTGGACCTCATCATAGAAACAATCAATGCGTTGTCTACAGAGCGCGGGGAGGAGGAGAAGATCTGGGGATCCATGGTCAAGCAGGCGTTAAAACGCCGCAAGCCGGGCTTCAACGAAGCTTACTATGGGTTTCGCTCCTTCAGTAACTTGCTGGAAGAAGCACAAGGACGCCACTTGCTTGAGCTGGAGCGCGATGAAAAGTCCGGAGGTTACATTATCAAGAGTGTAGCCCGAGAGGATTGATGAACCGCAATCCGTGTCACTGTTGGCAGGCCCGGACACCGTAGGACGAGTCGACCTACCTCCATGCACTGAAACGCCGCGGCTCGCGGCTGCTCAATTCAATCATGGAGGCGACTTAAAATGCTTGACGGTCGGCCTCAGGGCGTGGGTTAGATGACCACTCTCCCATTGCTCTCTTGTGACCCGCCACTCGACCTGGCTCCATCCCTTAGCAACCATCCAAGCAGGGGTTGGCCGTGTTACTGCAACCGCTCCAAACGAACTTGCAAGACGCGCGATCCGGCTGTTGACGCTAACGGTGCCACCGCAAATCTCTTTTAACTCCAGACTACCGAACCCGAACTCGACCAGGGCCCACATAACCTCGATGGCATATCGGTAGCGGCCCCAGTATTGCGGTGCCAGCTCGATACCTAGCTCAGCTTTGCCTGCCTCGGGATCCACGCTACGCAATCCACAGCAGCCGACAAGCAATTGCGATTCGTTGCGCTGAATAATGGCGAGTTGATAGTTACGCCTTGGCTGTTCTCCTGCCCAAGTCTCAAAGAGATCAAGGAGTTCCCGAGCATGACCGGGTTTCGCTTCCTCGGCCCCATAGAACTCAAGAGAGCGGGGGTCGGCATGGTATGCCGCGAAAGCAGGAAAATCGCCCTCGATAAAATCGCGAAGCAGAAACCTTTTTGTGACTATTTCCATTGCGGCGATTGAGCGATTGCCCGTCTAAACGAATGAAGCTGAGGGGTTGGACGCCGCAGGTGGCCTCGGCCTTATGAAGCGCCGCAAGTAGTGAGGGCAGCAGATCCGGCCGCACGGTGGCCGTCTTGGTTGGTCGTTTTTCGCCGTCACCCTCGAACTCGGTGTAGACCCTCACATCGACGTAGGTATGCCCCTTGCACTAAGGAAGCGGGAACGGTCAAGCGCCCCTGCGTGGTGGAGTTACCACGCATAGAGGTATAAGCGAATTAACTTACCAAGAAAGGTTAGACAATGAGAATGTTAATACCAGTTATCTACGTGCTTTCAACGGCAGCAGTTACGATATTTGTTCAGGCTATAATATTCTGAGGAACGGAATTGTCGGTAAGTCGTTCACGATAGAGGCATTCATGGTTATGCCCTGCCTTCTGCCCTGAAGCTACGCCCGCCATCTAGTGTAGCGCTTCGTAATTGATGGAACTATATGCCTTCCGGTCGATCTGATCTGGAGATCGAACGAGGAGGCGAGCATGCGAACAGCCAGTGTTATCGAGCTTACAGATGCACAACGGCAA
>JBOIDL010000017.1:0-33931 GCA_050740435.1 Gammaproteobacteria bacterium | reverse complement strand
TTCGGTCGCCGTGTGCTCACCACCGCACTCGCTATCCGAGAGTATGTGGTCATGCCTTCCCTCAGTACGGCCACCGCATAACACTCGTTGCTTTTTTGCACAAGATTTCATGGATAAGGGACTAAATTCAATGAAGCGGGCGAGCAGGTGGGCTTCTACAGCGCCGATGACGTGCCCCATGCCTCCCGATTTGGTTTTCCGATCGAGGACCCCGGCGATATTAAAGGCTACGACCCCCGCAACGCCCCGTTTGGCAGCGAAGCCGCGGTCGGGAACGAGCATCTCTCGTCGGTCCGCGAAAGCTATCTCAAGGGGCTCGGTGACCAGACGGGCCTTGTCTATCACCACCTGCAAAGCGCGAGCGCTCTAAGGGCCGCGCTCCAGGCCAACACGTTCGCTGAACGCATCCTGGTCGCGGCTGATGTCCGTTGGATCCCGGCGCTCGTCGCGCTGCTTGTCCTGGTATTCCTGTATGGCATGGTACCGCGTATGGCGAGATGGCTCTGAGAGGTTGTGAAGAAACCTACTGCGCTAGGGATCTCGCGCTGCGTCCTCGGCGCGCCAAACAGGGCCACTCCCTGGCCCTGGCTTCCCGGCGGTGCTCGGAATCCTCATGTATTTCAACATACACTCCGGTTGCTCGTCTCGTCCCTGAGACTCGCCCCTGCGGGGCATGCGCGCCGTTTCGCTCCCGGCGAAACGGTCCTGCGCTCCGGCGGCACGCGATCTCCCTTCGCTCGCGACGGTTTCTTCACAACCTCTGAGAAGGACACCTACCGACAAGAGGTCACACACAATGAATAAAACACGACATGCTTCCCCCGCCGACTGACAACCCGGCACCGCGTAGCGTCCATCCGCTGCCCGACAAGGCGCGGCACGACCCGCCCCCGGTCCATAGCGAACTGAGACTGCTACGGGAAGGTTTCCCATATAGGTGGGATATGTACCCGGATCGCATGTGGGGTTATCACACGCGAATTGCTGGTGAAGGCCTCTATAAAAATAGGGCTTTCGCTTGTAGATTGTGCGGCACAGGCCAGCCGCTAAACGCCGCGAACAAGAATAATCTACATCCCAGCCTACTGTATCCCGCAAAAGTGACATGATGAGTCCAAGCATAGTTTCACGGAACCCACATGCGTCGATCCGTGCCGCCTATCTGGCGTCGATCCTGAACCTAGTCTTGGTTTCCTCTCCCGGTATGGCGGCGGAGGGCGACGGGCAGGGCGATGGCACGCGCAGTCCCGCCGGCGCGATCGAGCTGCCGGTCATCGACGTCATCGCGACCACACCCTTGCCGGCGCTCGGCACGCCGATCGATAAAGTCCCGGCCAACGTGCAGTCGCTGACGGCCGAAGACGTCGAGGAGCAGAATCCTCTCGATCTCTCCGAGATGTTGTTCGACAACATCGGCAGCGTGAACATCAACGCGGCCCAGAACAACCCCTTCCAGAACGATCTGGAATACCGCGGGTTCCTGGCCTCGCCGCTGGTCGGCAGCGCCATCGGCCTGTCGCTCTACATGGACGGCGTGCGCATCAACGAAGGCTTCGGCGACACGGTCAACTGGGACCTGATCCCGCAGTCGGCCATCTCCAGCGTGGACCTCATCCCGGGCTCGAATCCGCTCTTCGGCTTGAATACACTAGGCGGGGCGATCGCGCTCCGCACCAAGAGCGGTTTCGCCTACCAGGGTACGGAGGTCGAAGCGAGCGGCGGCTCGTTCGGGCGCTGGGCGGTAGAAGCCGAGCACGGCGGCTACCAGGGTGGTTTCGACTGGTATCTCACCTTCAACGCGCTCGATGAGGACGGCTGGCGCGACGAGTCGCCGAGCGAGATCCGGCAACTCTTCGGGAAGATCGGGTGGGAGAATGATCAGACCGATCTCGATCTCAGCTATATCTTCGCGGACAACGATCTCACGGGCAACGGCTTCGCCCCGGAGAGCCTGCTCGCTCAGGATCGCGACGCGGTCCACACCTTTCCCGACGACACCGACAACAACCTGCACTTCCTGAATCTCAGGGCTAGCCATGCGTTCACCGATGCGTTGCTGCTGGCGGGCAATGGTTATTACCGAGGGTACCAACGCGATACCTTGAATGGGGATGGCGAGGTCCAGTGCGTGGATGAGGGCGATAGCACGATAGCGCTGGCGCTCGGCTTATGCGAAGGATCGGCCGCGCCCTTCGGCGGTGTCGGCGAGCTCGGGTTCGAAGTCGAGGGCGAAGACCGCACCACGCAGACCGACACCGACGGCTACGGCGGGACCATGCAGTTGAGCCACCAAGCGACGTTCTTCGGGCGCGCGAACAGCCTCACCGCGGGTTTTGCCTACGACGGGAACGAGACTGACTTCACCCAGGACGAGGCCGAGGCGGAGCTGTTCCAGCAGGGCCTCGCGCGCGGCACCCGGCGCATCGGTGATCTTACGACCGAGGTGGATGTCGCCACCGGCCAGGACAACTGGGGCGTTTATCTCACCGATACTTTCGATGTCACGGAGGCCTTGGCGCTCACCTTCTCGGGGCGCTATCAGATCACCGAGGTCGAGATCCGCGACCAGACCGGCGATCCGGAAAACGCCGATCTCAACGGCGATCACACCTTCGATCGCTTCAACCCGGCCGGGGGTCTCACCTATTCGATCTTCGAAGACCTGAATCTCTTCGGCGGCTACAGCGAGAGCTTCCGGGCTCCCACACCCGCGGAGCTGACCTGCGCGGATGAGAACGACCCGTGTAACCTGCCGAACTCCTTCGTGGCCGATCCGCCGCTCGATCCCGTGATCGGCAGGACCTGGGAGGCCGGCGCGCGCGGGCGCCTGCCGCTCGGCGAGGACCTGCGCTGGCGCGTGGCGTTCTATCGCACGACGCTCGAAGACGATCTCATCTTCGCCGTGACCGAAACGGGCGGCGCCGGGTTTTTCACCAATATCGACGAGACGCGCCGCCAGGGCGTGGAGGTGGGTCTGAACGGCAAGTGGGAGTCCGTGCGCTGGTCGGTCAATTACGGGTTCGTGGATGCGACCTATGAATCCGCCGAAACGCTGGCGAGCGTGGTCGAGCCCGACGGCATCCAGGTGCGGGAAGGCGACCGCATCCCCGGCATTCCCGAGCACAATCTCAAGGCCGGCGCCGACTGGGCTATCCTCCCGAAGTGGTCGGTCGGCGGCACGCTCATCTACGCCTCCGACCAGTTCCTGCGCGGCGATGACAGCAACGAGCTCGACACCGTGGATGATTACGCGATCGTGAATCTGCGGACACGCTTCGAGCCCTGGGAGCACGTGGAGGTTTGGGCGCGCATCGACAACCTCTTCGACAGCGACTACGAGACCGGAGGGACCCGCAACTTCAACGCCTTCGCCGATCCGATCGCCGAGGAGCGCTTCCTGGCACCCGGCGCGCCGCGCGCTGGCTGGGTCGGCGTGAAGCTCCGGTTCTAGGGCGATCCGAAACCGGCCATTAGTTGTCGCGGAGGACGGTGATCGTTACCATCGGGCCTCCGGTGTAAACCTCAGGCCGCTCAGGTGTCCCTCAAAGTCCGACTCGTCCTCATCCTCAGCGCGGTGCTTTCGATCGGCATCGCCGTGGGCGGGGTCTTTCTGTGGCTCCACGCGCGCGCGGCGATGCGTTCGGAGATCGACACCGCGCTGCACTCGGCCGAGCGCTTGATCTCGGCGCTGCGGTCCCAGCCCGGTCTCGCCGGTCTCGGCCCCGCGGGTTTGACGGAGTCATTGGATCGGCTCAGGCATGTCCGGGTGGTGAGACCGGACGCAGACCCGCTCCCGCCGGAGAACACGGATGTGGCGGGCGTGCCCCGATGGTTTTCCCGGCTCATCGCTCCGGACACGGCGGACCTCGAACCGATCGATCTCGGGGTCGGTGGCGCAGATGAGCGGGTGATTCTGCAAGCCGATCCCGGCGACGAGATCCGCGAGGTGTGGCAGGACGTTCGGGTCCTCATGGTGATTGCCACGGCGATGTGCGTGTGCGTCGGCGGTCTCGTCTACCTCGGCGTTGCGCGCGGTCTTCGACCGCTTGCGGATCTCCATGCTGCGTTTGAAGGCTTGGAAGCAGGGAATTTCGAGACCCGAATACAGGAACGAGCGGTGACGGAGCTGAAGCGCATCCACCAGAAGTTCAACCGGATGGCCGAGGTGTTGCGCTCGACCAGGGAGCGCGAGCGAGCACTCGCGAGCCACCTCGTCGATCTCCAGGAGGCAGAGCGACGCAGTCTCGCCCAAGAGCTACACGATGATATGGCGCCCCTTCTCTTTACCATTTCCGTTCATCTCACAACCATCCAGAATCACCTGCAAACCCGGCAATACAACGGCATCCCGGGACTCGCTCGCGGCGATTGAGCATACCGTCGTCGAGCTTCAGGGGCGAATTCGCGCGATGCTCCGGCGACTGCGCCCACGGGGTCTCGATGAGCTTGGTCTGGATCAGGCGCTGCGGGATCTGGTCGAGACCTGGCGATCCCGCCAGGGCAACGATCGAGACGTCCGGATTGCGGGATGATCTCGATGATACCTTGCGCGTCACAATCTACCGGATTGTCCAAGAATGCCTGACTAACGTAGCCCGCCATGCGGGTGCTCGCAATGTCTCGGTGCGGGTTGCGGTGGTCCCGACAGACGGCGGTACCGCCGATGCCCCGAAGCCGGGCGTAGCCACCAGCCACGTGGTCGAGATCCGGGTCGACGATGACGGCAAGGGCATGGGGTCCGAGCTCCCCTTCGGTCTGGGCCTGACCGGGATCGAAGAGCGGGTCCAGGCCCTGGGCGGTGCAATGGCGCTATCGCAACGGCAGCTCGGGGGCCTCTCCGTGCGTGTCTGCGTGCCGATCCATGCCAACCACTCCGATCTGGCAGCGGATGCTTCCCGCATCGCGAGCCCGGCGTAAGCGGTGGAGCAACACCCTTCATGCGGTACCTCATCGCTTGACTCACCCACGAGACTAAGCGAACTTACTTAGCTAAGTTAGCATGGATACATACCATGACCATTGTCAGCGTGCACGAAGCCAAGACCAACCTCTCGCGTCTGCTGGAGGCCGCTGCAGCGGGCGAGGAGATCATCATCGCCAAGGCCGGAAAGCCCATCGCCAAGCTGGTCCCGATCGAGAAGCCGAAGCGCGAACCCGGACGCCTGAAAGGGCTTATCCAATGGTCCGACGCTTTCTTCGACCCATTGCCGGATGACGTTCTGGAGGTGATGGAAAATGGCTACAAGCATGATCCCTTGCGCCAGAAGTGAACCTCTTACTGGACACCCACGTGCGGATCTGGTGGCTGGGAAGTCTCCCCATGCTTCTCCGCGGATGCCCGCGATGTGGTCGCCGACCCGGAAAACGAGGCCTTCGTCAGCAGCGCGAGCGCCTTCGAGATCGCCACCAAATATCGTCTCGGTAAGTTATCCGTGGCGGCAGCGTTTGTCGATGGACTGGATGAACACCTCCGCCGCGTCGAAGAAACGCCGGAAGGCGTGCTGCTGCGGCCGCTCAAACCCTTTGCGCAAACACGGGTGGAGGAGGTGTTTGGCATGGCCCGCTACCAAGGTCCAATACGCTCGCTGAAAGATATGGCAGAAGCGGTGTTGGACGAGGCGCGCAAGCGCAAATAATGACCGCGTTCGACACCAATGTCGTAGTGCGCTTTCTCGTCAATGACGATGACCACAAGCGCGGCGGGCACGCGCCCTGATTGCAGCCGGAAATGTGCACATCCCGCCCACGGTACTGCTGGAAACGGAATGGGTGCTGCGCTCGGCCTACGGCTTTGGCGATATCCTGATATTCTTTCGCGCGCTGCTCGGCCTGCCCGGTGTTTCGGTGGGAGCCTCGGTGCAAGTTGCCGTCGCATTGAAAGGCTACGAGCAGGGGCTCGATTTCACCGATGTGCTGCATCTGGCCTTTAGCGCTGACGCGGAAACCTTCGCAACCGTCGATACGCAACTGCTCCGCCGCACACGGCGTATGCACGGAATGATAAAAGTGGTCGCCGCCTAAAAATGTCGGTATCCGCGTGGCACGCCTGCCCCACCCTCCCCTCACTCATCCACGAAGTGCAGACTGCATCGCAAAGTCATTCGCCGAGCTCGTATCTAACGCTGAAGAGCACGGCTGTCGGCGCGCCGAAACTGCGCGAAGTTTTTACGGTCCGCGCCTTCGACATAGGTTTCGTCGAACACATTGCGCACTTGCAGCGCGATCTCGAGCGGCTTGAATCCATGATAGAACGCTGACAGATCCACCCGCTCATAGCCTTCGAGCCGAGAGCTCCTGCGCCAGACGGGTGCGCGCCGCGGCCAGCTTCGGATCGTGCTTCGCGGCCCGTTCGAAGCACTGCACGGCGTCCTCGAACTGGTCCGTCTCGATCAACAGGTTGCCGAGGTTGAGATAGGTCTCGGCGCGCGTGGGGTCGAGCAGCAAGGCGTGCTTGAGGGCGCTGAACGCATCCACTTGGCGTCCCAGCTTCTTCAGCGCCGCGCCGAGGTTGTGCCAGCCGTCGGCGTAGCGGGGATCGATCCGGATTGCCTCGGTGAAGCAACGAGTCGCGTCCTCGAGCTTGCCGCCCTGCGAAAAAACACGCCCGAAGTCGGACCAGGCGCGCGGGTCCTCGGGTGCCAGCTCGCAGGCTCGACGCGCATGCCGCATGGCCCACCCGGGCTCTCCGCTTGCGGCATGAATCTGCGCCAGATGACGGTGCGCGTCGGCATCGTCGGGCTGCTCGGACAGGCGCTCGCGGCAACAGTCGACCGCGCCAGGAAAGTCTCCGGCATCGAGAGCGGCTTGCAGTTTGGTGCGCACGGCTTATCTTTTCTTCAACGCGACCAACAACACACCGCCACGGGGATCGCGAGCGCAGCCCAGGAGACGGCATCGCCGATGCCGTCGGCGAGCAACGCGGCGATAAGGCCAAAGAGGGTGACGAGGCCCAATGTGATCGGAGCCGCCCAGACCCGGATCCCACTCTGCGTCTCGCTCACGCTTCACTGCCCTGGCGCGCGGAGACCCTAGGCATGACGTCGTCCATGTTGCTGCATTGCGCCGTATTCAGACCGGTCTCAAACGCGACGTTTCGTTTCACCCACCATAGATACAGCCCGCTTCCGAGCACCACGATGGCGATGAGGTCCAGCAGCCCCCACAGGACCTTGAGCGGCAGGCCGCCGTAGTCGCCGAAGTGCAGCGGCTGGGAAAGCAAGAGCGCACTCACGTAGCCCGGTAATTCCCGGGTGTCGGTAACCGCGTAGGCTTGCGCGTCGATAAGCACGGGCTTGAGTAGCTTGGAGGTGAGCGGCTCCTGTCCCCGCAAGTACGCAGCATAGTGGTGGGAACCGGCAAATCCGTTGCCCGGGAACGCGATAAAGCTGACCTCCATCTCCGGCGCGAACGCCTGGGCCGTCGCCAGCGCCTTGTCTACCGAGCCGGTATCCTCGAGTGGCGGCTTGTCCTTGTACGGCGCGGTCATCTCGGCCAGTTCCGTGTTCTGCCAATAGCCGAAGATGGGGATCAACAGGGTATTGATGACTCCGGTGGTCCCAACGACCAGCAGCCAGACGAGCGCGGCGATGCCCAGCAGGTTGTGCAGATCGAGCCATCTCGTGCGCGGGGATCGCCCCTTGCGCACGGTGCCGAAGGGCAGCTTGCGCATGAACGGGCCGTACACCATGGTCCCGGAAATGAGCGCGATGACGAACAGAAGGCCCATAAATCCGAGAAACAAGGTGCCCGGCAGACCTGCGAACAGGTCGTAGTGCAATTGAAAGATCACATCCATGACTTCCTTGTCGTCCGCCGTCCTGGTGTCCAGCAGCTCCCCGGTGCGTGCATCGAAGGTGTAAAACACCGAAGATTCCCACGCATCGGCGGTCTCGCCCATGGCCACATACCAGACATCCGGTTCGTCCTCGTCGGTGAAGACATACTGCATGGCCTCTGACGGGTGCTCGGCCTTTGCCTTCGCGACCATGCCGTCCAGACTCGCGCGCGGTGTACCGGCCGGCATCGGCGGTGGTTCGGGGGCGCCCAAAGCATAGTCGATCTCGTGGTGGAAAATCAGCGGCAAGCCGGTGATACACAGCATCAGCAGAAACGCGGTGCAGATGAGGCTGGTCCACTTGTGGACGAGGTACCAGATTTTTAGCGTTCGTGCGTTCAACAGACTCTAAGCTCAAGACGCGCGTTGTCAGAAACGGATGGGGTAATGCCGGGCCAGCGGACGCGTCCTCATGGATCCAGCGCTTTCGGAGGCCTCAGAACCTGAAGCTCAACGATCCCAGGATCGTCCGCTCCGGCGCGCGCTGCACTGCGGAAACCGTGAAAGCGCTCGACGCGTAGAAGAACTCCTCGTCCAAGAGGTTCTTGACGTTGAGCTGGGCGACCCAGTGCTTGCGTTTATAAAAGAGCACCGCATCGAGCTGCTCCCAGCCCGGCAGCTTCGCCGTGCCGAAGTTGTCCAATTCCACGCGACCGGAAGCAAAGAGACCGCCGCCACCGCCGAAGCCTTGCAGCAAACCGTCCTGGATCTCGTAGGTGGTGAAGAAGCCGCCGCTGTGCTCGGGCACGCCGAAGCGGCGATTGCCGGTGGTGACGCCGCTCGGATCATCGGTGATCTCGGCATCGATGTAGGCGTAGTTCGCCGTCAGCCGCCAGCCGGCCAGCGGCTCCCCCGCGATATCGAGCTCGATGCCGCGGCTGCGCTCTTTGCCGCGGTTCACGGAAAAGAACGGATTGTCGGGATCGGAGCCGGCGACATCGCTTTTTTCGATCTGAAAAAGTGCTGTCGTCGCGAAAAGCCGTCCATCGAACAGCTCCGCCTTGACCCCCACTTCGTACTGGCGTGAGCGTTCCTCTTCCAGCGCTTCTCCCGTCGCGGTTCTAAGTCTGATGTTCTGGAAGGCGTTCGTCGATTCGGAGTAGCTCCCGAAGAGCGACAGGTTGGGGATGGGTTTCACCAGCAGACCGACCGAGGGGTTGAAGATCTGCTCGTCTAGGTCGTTATCGCTGTCCGCGAACGGAAGGCCCGCCGGCGAGAACGTGAGCATGCTGCTCCCATCGAACCATTCGTATCTCCCGCCGAAGGACAGGATCACGGCCTCGCCGAAAGAGAGACGATCGAGAAGCAGCACCGAGGTGGCCTCGGCTTGGTCCGTCTGGTCGTCGAAGAAGACGGTCGGGACGCCGGGCAGGAGCGGCCGCGGCGCGTAGCCCGTGTAGCGTGGCCGAAGCGGATTCAGCGGGCTGTGGCCGCTCAGGACGCGGTTGCCGTCGATCGCCTGGCGGTCGAACTCCAACGAGAGGAGAAGCTGACTCTGTACCGCCGGGAAGCGCCAGCCCGACGCTTCGCCGACCCCGCGGTCGGCCGACCGTGGCGCTGCCTGGTGGATCGTCCAATCCCATGCGTGGTCGATCCGGGCGGTGAAGTAGTCCCCGGTGGAGTCGACGATCTCCGCCGCGCGGGCGATGTCCCCGGTCACCGGGTCCTGCAGGGGGCCGGCGAAGTTGAAGAGGATGAAGTTCCCGCCCTCGCTTTCGCTCCGGACTCCGTGAATCGATATCGACGTGGCGTGATCCTCGCTCCAACGGTGATCGAGCGTCGCGAGGCCGCGCCAGGTCTCGGCCCCGATCTCCGTGAACCCCGGCTCGCCGAAATAGCGGTCGTAGGGCGCGTCCAGGACGCGGCCCTCGACGACCGGCAGCGCCAAGGCGGTCGACCGCTCGTCGTTCGCGTATTCGCCGCGCAGCGTGAGCGCCGTCTCCGGGCCGATCCGCCAGCGGAAGGCCGGGGCGGCGAAGAAACGCTCGCCCTCGACGAAATCGATGAACGACGCGTTCGTCTGGTAGGCGGCATCGAGGCGTGCGGCGAATCGCTCGGACACAGGCGCTTCGGAGGCAAGAGCACCGTTCGCGTGCAGCTCGGTGCGGTAGAAATCGAAGTTGCCGAAATACTGCTGGAGACTTGCGCGGTTGTTGAAGTCCGGGGTCCAGGTGACATAGTTGACTGTGCCGCCGGGCTCGCCTCGCCCGTAGAGAATGGCTGACGGGCCTTTCAGGACCTCGATGCGCTCGAGGTTTGCGACATCGTTCGGCCCCTCGAACGGGAACTCGGAGGTCCCCGGAGACTGGCCGGCACGGAAACCGTCTTTGAACAGCGCTTGCTGAGCGAAGCCGCGGACAAGGTAAGACTCACCCACGCCCGTCCGGGACACTCCGCGCTGCACGCCGCTCACGTTCTGGATCGCTTCCTGCGGATCCAGGATCGCTCGATCCTCGATCAAGGTTTCTGGCACGACATTGACGGACCGGGGAGTGTCGAGGATCGACTCGGGTAAGCGCGTCGCCGTGCTGGCGAGGGCGGACGCGTAACCCAGATCCGCTATCTTCTCGGCCACGACGGTGATGGGCGAAAGCTCAATCACGCCGTTATCAGCGATCTTCTCCAAGGTAACCGTGTGCTCGGCTGTGAAGCGGTAGATGACACCGGTGCCGGCAAGCAGGGCGCGCAAACCCTCTTCGACCGAATACTCGCCGCTGAGACCCGCGCTTCGTTTGCCTGCCGCAAGCCCTCGATCAAAGGACAGGATCAACCCCGCCTCTCGCGCAAAGCGGCTCAAGGCCCGCGTCAGAGGTGCGGGTGGAACGTTGTAGGTCTTGCGCGGCGCCGTGTCGCGGCGCGTTTCCGCTGCGCGGACTGTCGAAGCTATCGCCTCGCCACCCGTCGCGATAGCAAGTCCCAGTGCTGCGGCGTGCACGGCAAGCGCGAGCGGCTTTCGTCTGGAGCGACGCCCATTCGCGTGCTCGTGGATCGGGATCCGCGGCTGACACTGCGGCGTCTTAGAGCGCGTGGCATGAGATGAGCCCTGCACTTCGGCCAGTGCTGGTTTCGCGAGCCTAGCGTTCCCTGTGGGAACGGATCGTTTGACAGGCGATTGCATATAACCCTCCTGAGGTTGCTGGCTGGCTATGCAAGCGCATTGGCTTGTTGGCTGGCGGGTCTGTTAAGAAATTTGCTGCAGACCCTCACTCATCCACGAAGTGCAGGCTGCCGAAGAGACCATCGGCCTCGCCGTTCGGCCCGGCGGTGAAGTAGAGGAAATTCGCACGCCCGAGGCTCTCACCGTTGCCGAAGGCGAGGCCCCAGAGGCCATCGATGTGGATGGCCTGCCGATCGCGGCCGCGTAGATATCCCCCCTGCCGTCCGCTCTTCAAGCCGAAGGCCACCAGGGTGCCGTCACCGAAGTTGCCGACGATGAGCCGCTGGGAGAACGGGCCGAAGTCCTCAGGGGCCACGGCCATCCCCCAGGGCGCGTTGAGCCTCCGGCTTGCCTGCAGCGTACGCACGTGCCGGCCGTCGAGATCGAACTCCGCGATGGACCCGAGTCCCGGGCCCTGCTCTTCCTCGACCGGATCCGCCGTGGTCTTGGCATAGGCGATGAAGAGGCCCTGCCTCACGATACCGTCGATCTCGTATTCCAGGAACTGGATGTTGAAGGGCGCGAATTCTTCGGGCATGTCGGCGGGTCGCTCGAAGGCGCCGTTCAGGATCGGTTGATAGGCGCCGTCGAAGACGTCGATCCGGCGCAGGCCGAAGTTGGCGGCATAGAGGCGGTTGCCGGAGGAAAAGGGCGTGATCGCGAGTCCTTTGTACACCGATCCCGACTCCCCATTGACGGCGAGGGTGAAGGAGCGCATGCGCTCGGCTTGGCTCGATCCGGTCTCGGCCCAGCATTGGAGGTTGCCGTCCTCGGTCACGACGAGGAACCGGCTCGGGGCCGCGATGGGGATACCGGTGAAGCTCGTGCCGGAACACGCGAGCTCCTCCGAGCCGCTGAAGACCTGACCGGTCGGCGTCGGCGATTGCGCGGGCGTTGCAGGCGCGGGCTCGACCCGCACCGTCTTGAGGGCGTCCTGGAAGAGCGGCGTCGTATCGGTATCGCCGACGTAGGTCACGACGGTCCCCGAATCCGTGTTGGCGATCCACCAATGCCCGCCCGCCCCGGCCGGGCGCAGGGCCAGACCCCAAGCATTCAAGACTAGGTCGTTGCGGAGCGTCTTGCGGCCGGGCTCGAGGCGGGTGCGGTATTTGTCTCGGAAGTTGGTGACGAGGTTGCGCTGCAGGTAGCCCTCCGCGGCCGCTGCGGTCTTTGGTGCGCCCGTAACTGACGCGATTATGGCGAGAGCAACGGCAAGCTGCGCGAGGTGTTTTGTCATGCGTGTCATGGAGGTGCTCCTGGCTTCAGGCCCCTTGGGATAAAAGAACAGGACCACCCAGCGGCCGGCAGCGCGCCGAGCCGCAGGCGCTCGAAGCGTCCTTCCGGCATGAAGGCCTCGACCTCCAAGTCCGGTGTCGGGTTTCCGATCATCAACATGGTCGTGTCTCCTTGGGGTTTTTGGTTGGGTTCAATGACGCGTGTCGTCGCAACTCGAGGCCACGGCCGCCTCGCAGGACACATGGGCCGGCAGTTTTTCCACGGCTTGCTGCATCGCTCCACACAGGGCCTGGAAGACGTGTGGCGCGAGCTTCAGGCTCAGCGGCCCGATGTGCAGGTGGATGACCTTGCACTGCGGGCACAGCGAGATGCCACAGCACTCGTTGTTGGCCAGATCCAAGAGTTGACAGGCTGGATGGGTATCCATAGTAGAGATTCCTCTTTCAGTATTTAGTGGCGTGTTCGGAATGACTCACAGTTTGTGAAAAAATCGTCGCGAGCGCAGTAGATCCTCACGCAACCAATGTTCGAGGGATGTCCGGCGCGCCATGCGCCGCCACTGCTGGGAGAGGTGTGCGGAGGCCTTGGCGAGCGGGGAGCGCGCGCATTCCGGGTGCTCGGCTATCCACTGGAGGTGCTGGGCTAGCGCCACCGCCGTCTCGGGGCGCTTCTCTTCGGCATAACGCGTCATGAGATACAGGCTCGCGGCCATCAATACGTCGAGCGGAGGCGTGGTCTCGCGATTCATACGCACCGGTCTTCCAACCAAGCTACGGCGGTGCGTGGATAGAGGAGCACGCCCAGCGGACCCGGCAGGATGTCCACGTCGACCCCGTAGGCCCGCAACAGCCCCTCCCGCGTCAGCGCATGCTCCGGCGGGCCGGCGGTGAGCACCCGGCCCTCCTTGAGGACTATCACGCGGTCGGCATAGCGCGAGGCCAGTTGCAGATCGTGGAGCACCATGAGGGTGCCTATCCCCTGCTCGCGGCACAGCCGCCTGATGAGATCGAGGACCCGATGCTCGTGGGCCAGGTCGAGCCCGGCATTGGGCTCATCGAGGAGCAGGAAGCGCTCGGGGGCATCGGATGTGGGCTCCCAAATCTGGGCGAACGCGCGTGCCAGTTGCACACGCTGCCGTTCACCGCCCGAGAGTGTCGGCAGGCGCCGCTCGGCGAGATCAATGGCATCGACGGCAGACAGCGCCTGGGCCGCAATGTCATAGTCCCGCTCGCTTTCGCGGCTACGCCAGTGGGGCAGCCGCCCGAGCAGCACCACTTCGAGCGTGGTCAGGGGAAAATCGAACCGCGACGCTTGGGCCAGCACCGCTCGTACCCGCGCCAGCGCCTGCACGTCGTAGGTGTTGAGCGCGCGCCCGCCGAGCCAAACGCCCCCGCCCGAGGGCGGCCGCAGCCCGGCGAGGACCCCGAGCAGGGTCGACTTTCCGGCGCCGTTCGGGCCGACCAGGGCCACCACCTCGCCCGCGGCGATCGCGAGGCTCACCCCCGCGAGCAATGCACGCCCGTTGCACCTCACATGGACCTCGCGCGCCTCGAGCATCAAAGCCACCCGCGCACCCGGCGCTCGCGCCAAAGGAGCCAGATGAAGAACGGGCCGCCGACGAGCGAGGTCAGGATCCCGATGGGCAGCTCGGCGGGCGCGATGAGCGTGCGCGCGCCGAGATCCGCGCCGACCAGGAGGGCCGCGCCCAGCAAGGCCGTCCCGGGCAGAAGGTAACGGTGATCGGCGCCCAGCATGAGCCGCAAGAGGTGCGGCACCACCAGGCCGACGAAGCCGATGACCCCGGTAAGCGCGACCGAGGCCCCGACCGCGAGCGCGACGCACAGGACGATGCGGCACTTGACGCGCTCGACATCGATGCCGAGCCCGGCCGCCTCGGTCTCGCCGAGGAGCAGCGCGTTCAGCGCCGTGGCGAGGCGCGGCAGGAGCCCGAGCGCGAGCCCGAGGAACGGCAGGGCCACGCCGACCGCGTGCCAGGTGGTTCCGCCCAGGCTCCCCATGCCCCAGAAGGTGAGCGTGCGCAGCTCGTCATCATCGGCGAAGTAGATGACGAGACCGGTGGCCGCGCCTGCGACCGCGTTGAGCGCGATCCCGGCGAGGAGTAGCCCCGCAACTGAGGTCCCCTCCTGCCCCTGGGCCAGGCGGTAGATGAGGACGGTCACACCCAATCCCCCGAGGAAGGCCGCGACCGGCAGCGCGTATAGGCCCATGAGCCCCGCGAGGCCCAGCTCCTCGCCGAGCACGATGACGCCGACGGCGCAGAACGCGGCTCCGCTCGCGATCCCGAGAAGGCCGGGATCGGCCAGCGGGTTGCGGAACAGCCCCTGCAAGGCGGTCCCCGAGATCCCGAGCGCGGCCCCGACCAGGCAGCCGAGCAGCACCCGCGGGAGGCGCAGATCGAGCAGCACCGCCCGCTCCGCGTCACTGTAGGCAACTGGCAGTTGGAGTCCAATTGGCTCAAGGAGGATGGCCAGTAACTTGGCCGGCGCGATCGACACCGCCCCGGTCCCGACCGCCCACAGCACGACGATCCCGAGCCCGAGCGCGAGCCCGGCGACGATGCCTTCGGCCCGCCGGCGCGAACGCATGGACAACGAGCCCATCCGCAGCGCCGGGATCCCGCCGGGTAAAGGCTCCAAGGTATCCACGCTAACTGCCACGCGCGCCTCGCAGAGAGTGGTCCATGAGAGCACTGGGCGTGCAGGTCGGGGGCTCGCGCAGCGCCTGCGCGAGATCGCTGACGGCCTCCCCGAGCCGCGGCCCGAAGCCCAGGAGGTACAGACCGTCCATGACCACCAGCCGCCGGTCGCGCCCCGCGCAAGACAGCTCGATGCCGGGCTGGCTCAGGATCGCCTGCGCGCTGCCCATGGCGCCCAGCACGTGCTCTGGGACCAACAGCACCTCGGGCCGCGCCTGGGCCAGGGCCTCGGGAGAGACCGGGCGATAACCCGAAAACCCGGTGAAGGCATTGGTACCACCCGCGAGCTCGATCATCGCGTGCGCCGAGGTGCCCGCGCCTGAGGCGATGGGCGCACCTTGCTGGAGCCCCATGAGAAACACCACCCGCGGCCCGGCGCCCACCGGCACCCCCGCGAGGGCGCGCTCGACACGGCTTCGCAGCGTCCGGACGAGGACCTCGCCCTGGGGCTCGAGGCCGAGCGCGTCTGCCACCCCGCGGATCTTTGACTCGGCCCCCGCGAGGCTCGGCTCGGCGGGCAGGACCAGAAGCGGCACACCCGCCTCGCGGAGTTGCGCGAGGACTACGGGCGGTCCTGCATGGGTCGTGGCCAAGACCAGCGTGGGGGCGAGCGACAGGATCCCTTCGGCGGAGAGGGTGCGCATGTAACCGACCTTGGGCAGCGCACGGGTGGCGGCAGGCCACTGGCTGGTGGTATCGACGCCGACCAGACGCGCCTCGGCGCCGAGCGCGTAGAGGATCTCGGTCAGCTCGCCGCCGACCGAGACGATCCTTTGGTCCTCGGTCGCAGCGGTCTCCGCGCGCGCACACATCGATGCGGAGAACGCCAGCCACAGCCCCAGGAGGAACGGACCGAGCCGCGCGCCCAAGCGCCGGGCGAGATCCGCTGCCGAGCGGGCCGGCAGGTGTTTGAGAGGGTGTGTGACCGCCATGGCTCAGGCCGAGATGGGCTCGCCGCACAGTCCTTCCACGATCTGCCGCCAGCGCGCGCACTCCGGTTGCCCGGGCTTGCGTTTCCCGAACACCTGGACGATGAGATCTTCATCATCATCGAAGACCTCGAGCGAGGTCACGATCCCGTCGGTCGTGGGTTTGCGCACCACGAAGGCGTCGGCGATGGCGGTCTCGCGGATGTGCAGGTTGAAGCGCGCATCGAGCACGTTGCACCACGGTCCCGTGACCCGCAAGTTGATGACTCGACCTGTATGGATCTGCACCACGCCGGGGCTCGTGACGAAGACCATGATGGTCAGCTCGGCATCGCGCACGACCTGCAATAAACGCCAGAACCCGCTGCAAGCCACCGGCGTGGCGAGATCGGGGCCGGCCGCGGACAGCGCCTGTAAGCGCGTGTCCCGAGGCGCTTCAGCATCCCGTAGAACTCGTGGGTGTCGCGGAGCGCGCTCCAGGCGGCGCGGAGTAGGGCTCGGTCCACGGGCGATACCGACGACGATGCTGCGCGCTTCGCCTTGGCTTCCACCGCGATCCGCTGCGACTGGTCGGCACTGCGGTTCTCTGCGATGAGCCGCTCGTAGGCCGCGACATCGCTCCTGTCCGTGAGGTAAACCTTGTGGAGTGCGGTGCCGCGGGCATCGAAGAACTGGAGGCTCCGCCGGCTACCGTGATGGCCGGTCGCGGTGACCGCGAAGCCGTGGCGCCAACGCTGCAAGAACAGCCTGAGATCGATCTCGGCGCCGAGCACGAGGCCGAACGCCACCCCGATCCGGAGGTTCTCGTAACGGCCGGTCTTCTCGTGCACGGCGTGCTCGTTACGGGTCAACGCCATGACCTCCCCGAGCGCCGAGAGGCCGGCGACGAGCGCTCCGAAATTGGGCTCGAGGCGGACGGCGTTCGCGCCGCAAGCGCTCGCCACAAGCTCCGCCTCGCTCGTGCCGAGCCTCTGGGCGGCATTCGCGGACGCGCACACCCGGCGCCTCGGCGCGCAGCCGTTCCCATGCACGCGCCAGATCCCAGGGTTTCCCCATCGATACGACTTCGCTCATACGGCTTCCTCCCAGAGGGTGGCTTCCAAGGACGGATGTGGATCCGATGGCCGCCTCGGGCACGGGAACCCATGGATCGCACGCACCTGCCAGCGCACGGCCATGGTCCGGTAGAGGGGCCGCAAGGCCCAGTCCGGCAGTTCCTCGTGCTCGGCAATGATGCGCAACTGGCGGCTGATGCGGAACGCGAGGCAGTGCCGGACCGCGTCGTCATGGCAAGCGAGGTAGTGGGCCATGAGCACCCCGAGCCCCGCGTGCAATAACTCCAGATCGTTGATCAGTACCGAAGGTGCCGTGGACGGCGTGGGCATCATGGATTGCCTCCCCATCAAAACCGGTAAGAGACCGAGCCCTTGAAATTCCGCCCGGTCTCATCGATGAGCGAGAGGTGGCGGCGGTACGACTTGTCGATCAGGTTCTCGATGCCGAAATCGACCCTGAGGCCCGAATAGCCCGCCCCCGCCGGCAACCAGCTCGCATAAAGATCGGCGATGCCATATCCGGGCGTAACGGGAACCCCCGCCGGCACCTCGTCTTGGCGTTTGACGAAGCGGCCGCGGCCGCTCAGGACGAGTCCGAGCTCGGGTACGCGCAGGCCGAGCGTCGCCACGAACTTATCCGGGGGGACGGATGTGAGTGGCTCGCTCGTCGTTGCATCCTCGCCCCGCGTCTCCGAATAGCTCAGATCGGCAAATAAGCGGGATGCGTCGTACCCGAGCTCGGCCTCGAAACCGTGCAGCTCGGCGTCTTGGATGTTGTTCGGGCGGGTCGTCCCCGCGAAGATGTCCACCTCGATATCGATGAAGTCCTCGGCGTCGGTATCGAAATAGCCGGCTTCCAGACGCAGCCGGTCGCCCTCACTCAGGACATCGTCGAAGCGCGTGCGCAGTCCGCCTTCCAAGGTTCTGGTGGTCTCGGGCTTCAAGTCCGGATTGGGGACGAAGAAGTTCTCGGGGAATACGCCTGGGATGCCGCGGAAATGCAAGCCCTCGGCGAACGCCTCCGTGAGGTTCGGGGCCCGAAACGCCTCGGCAAAGCTGCCCCAGATCGCGAGCCACTCCGTGGTCCGGAACAGCAGCCCGACCTTGGGCGACACCTCACTCTCGGCGTTCTCGCCAAGGCTGCCGGCATCGAGCGAGTAATGGTCGTAGCGAAAACCGGGGATCACGGAGAGCCGCTTCGCCAGGGTGATCTCGTCCTGCAGATAGAAGCCGTAGATATCGTCCTCGGCATCGGGGAAAAAGCTGCGCGGCGCGCCGTTCAGCGTCGCCTCCTGCTCGTCGTGGTAGTACTCGACCCCGTAGGTGAAGGCCTCGCTTGCGTATGCTGAGTCGAAGCGCGTGGTGTTGCGCAAATCGAAGCCAGTGGTGTCGAAATCGGTGGTGGTCTCACTGCCGCTCTCTCGATCGAGCTCTTCGGCCAACTCCGTGCGGTAGGCCACGAGATTTATTCGGGCCCAGGGGTTCTTCGGGTCCTCGTAACGGTACCCGACGGTGTAGCTGCGACGCTCGATGTCGGTGTCCGCGACCTCGTTAATCGGGATCGCAAGCGACTGGGGGTTGGCCGGGAAATCCCCCTGGGTATCGAAGATATCAATCGAGGCGAGAAAGCCATGGTGCTCGCCGGGGCGCCACGTGAGCTTGCCGAGACCGGAGACGGATTCCTCCGCGGAATCCTCCAGCGTGTCGCCGTTTCCGAGCTCGAGGTCGCTCGAATTTCGGTAGCTCACGTTGCCGAGGTACTCGAAGCCCTCGCCGATGCGCCCGTAGGCGGCGACGCTGCCGAGCCATTCGTCGTTCACGTCCTGGAACCCGCTCTTGAGCCGCGCCCCGAAGCCCTCGCCGGGGTCGAGGAGATCGCTCGCTTCCTTGGTGGTAAGGGCGATGACCCCGCCGATGGCGCCGCTGCCGTAGAGCGCCGAGTTGGCGCCGCGATAGACCTCGACCTGCTTCAAGAGATCGGGCTCGATGAAGAACCGGCCTTGATGGCCTATAGTGAAGTGCTGCCGCGCCCCATCGATGGTGGTGACGATGCGTTCCTCGTCGAAGCCGCGGATGTTGGCGGTCTCGCCGATCCGCCTCGGGCCCGAGAGCAGCTCGACGTTCGGCAGCTCCTCCAGCAGATGACCGATGCTCTGCGGCTGCTCCGAGTCGATGCGCTCGGGACCGACGATGCTCACCGAGGCCGGAACCTCGAAGGCCGAGCGCTCGGTCTTGGTGGCCGTGACCGTGACCACCGGGAGCTCGATGACGAGCCGGTCCGCCGGACGCTCCTCCGCGCCGACGGCGGAGATCGACCCCATCAAGACCGGCAAAACGACTCTTCTCGACACGTGACAGCCTCCCACAGGTTTTGGGCTGGCTGCCTCGTGCTGTCGGGCACGGGTGGCTGGCGTCTCGTGGACTAGTTGAATTAGGTACTACTACTTGGTCAGGATCAACTTCCCGTCCGCGTGTGGCGCAGGCGGTACTCCTGCCCGGCATGCTCGATGATGACCTCGCTTGGGAGGCGCCGGGGCGCGGGCCCCCCAAGCCCTCCGAGGCGCTTCACCCCGCTCGGATCTGTCAGGCATGCTCATACCGACAAATGATAATGCTTCTCATTCGCGTGTCAAGGGGTTCGTGCCCCGAACCAAGGTTTACCGGCTCGGGCTCCGATGGTACCGCTTGGGGTCGTGCACGCGCGGAGATCAAGTTTCAAGTTCTCTGATGCATCCCTCCCTCCGGCCTCGATCGCCGGAGGGAGGTTCTGGCTTCCCAAAACGCTTCAGGAGCGGTGGTGAGGTTCAATCATCGCGAGAAGCTCCGCGTCCGCCTTACCTTTCGAACCCGCACCACCCTGGCATCGTCCCCGGGGGCCACACTTGCCAGATCCGATCCCCGGTACCCGGTCACCATGGCCTTCTTGCCGTCAAGGGTGAGGGCGGATCCGAAGAATGAATCGGCTGGACCGCCGAGGTCGACCATCAGGATGCCGTCCCGGCCAAAGGATCTATCGAGCGAGCCGTTGCGGTTGAGCATAACGATCATCCCGTTGATGTCGGTGGCTGAAGGCTTGCCGCTTCCGGCGATCAGCACCCGCCCGTCCGGGAAGACGACCAGGTCGCGGCCCCGGTCGGCCTCGCCTGCGATGTCGATTCTTACCAGGCCGGCGTTGCCGAAGCTCCGGTCCCAGGCTCCGTTGGCCTTGAAGCGGGCGGCGATGAGATCGACCTCCTCGGTGGCGGTCGCCCTCCCGTAGCCCGTGATGATGAAGTTGTCGCCTTGCATCGCGACGTCGTACGCCTCTGCGACTGCGGGCAGGAGCTGGGCGCTGGCAATCCCACCGGCCCCGAAGCTCGAGTCGAGCTCGCCGCTGTCGTCGACCCTGACGAGCTGGGGAATCACGACCCCGCTCTTGGATGAGTAGCCGGCCATGACGATCATGCCGTCGGGCTGCACGATCGCCTGACGGGGGCTCTCGTTCCCGCCGTCTATGTCGATTGTCACGATGCCCCCCGTGCCGAAGTCCGTGTCGAGATCACCGTCTTCGGTGAGCAGCACTAGCGCGAAATCATTATCGGTGCGATCCGCCCCGGGGGCACGCTTGGCGGCGACCACGACGATCCTGTCGTCCGCCAGCGTCGTCACGCCCCACATGGTGTCGCCGCGAAATCCTGGTGTCGTCGAGGGGGGCGTGGGCGGCAGGACGACGCCCGGGCCGAAGTCGAATCGGGCGGTCCCCCCCTCACCGAAGGTCGGGTCGAGCGTGCCGTCGGGATCGAAGCGTGAGAGGGCGATGTCGGTATCCCTGGCGGCGTCCCCGGTGGCGGTGGGGTCATGTTCCATCGGACCTCCCACCACGACCTTGCCCGTCGACTGAACCGCCACGCCGCGAGCGATCTCAGCAGTTGTGCCGCCCACCGCCACGTTGACGATTCCTATGCCGTCACCGTCGAAGGTCTTGTCGAGCGAGCCATCAGGGGCGATGCGGGCGACGGCCATCGCCTGATCCGTCCCCAAAGTGACGAACCCGGCGGCATAGGTCTGGCCGTCCTCTCCGACGGTCACCGCCAGGAAGCGATCAGCGCTGGCCGGGGACAACGGGGTGGAAGCGATCCCGGCGTAACCGAACCGCTGGTCGAGGCCCCCGGCAGGAACGTCGTCACGGGGGTTTGCGCGCCCGGACGCCGGGATGCTGAAAGCGACCAACCCAGCGAGGGCGATGGCCGCACTACGTGCCGCTAGCTTCAATGTGTATTGCATGGCTGTCTCCTCTAACTTATTGATTGGTGGCCCTAATGCGTGGCAACATGCATTAGGATGGTCATGAACCATTTTCTCGCGATGCGCACATCGTTCGCCCGGCCGCCAGCGCGAGAGGGGGATGCGACGCCATCCCCAACCTGGCGGTCAGCCCAGGGTCCGGGCGCCCTGGTGTCAACGGCCCGTGCTCGAGCCCCGATTAGCCCCTGCCCTGCCGAGTTGGGCCGCGATAGACCTCGACCTGCTTCAAGAGATCGGGCTCGATGAAGAACCCGCCTTGATGGCCTAGGTTGAAGTTCTGCCGCGCCCCATCAATGGTCGTGACGATGCGTTCCTCGTCGAAGCCGCGGATGTTGGCGGTCTCGCCGATGCGCCTCGGACCCGAGAGCAGCTCGACGTTCGGCAGCTCCTCCAGCAGATGACCGATGCTCTGCGGCTGTTCCGAGTCGATGCGCTCGGGACCGATGATGCTTAGCGAGGCCGGGACCTGGAAGGCCGAGCCCCCGGTCTTGGTGGCCGTGACCGTGACCACCGGGAGCTCGATGACGGGCGGGTCCGCCGGACGCTCCTCCGCGCCGACGGCGGAGATGGACGACATCAACACCGGCAAAGCGACTCTATTTGACACATGACAGCCTCCCACAGGTTTTGGGCTGGCTGCCTGGTGCCGTCGGGCACGCGGTGGCTGGCGTCTCGTTGGACTAGTTGATCAGATCACTACTTCGTCAGGATCAGCTTCCCAGCCCGCGTGTGGCGCAGGTGGTACTCCTGCCCGGCGTGCTCGATGATGACCTCGTCACGGCCGGCCAGGAGATCGCGGCTCGCCAGCCGCCGCTTGGGAGGCGCCGGGGCCCGGGTCCCCGAACCCTCCAAGGCGCTTGGCCGTCGCTCGGGTCTGTCGGACATGCTCATACACTAAATGATAACGCTTCTCATTCTCATGTCAAGGGGTCCTGCTCTGAACCAAGGTTCACCGGTACACCCAGAAAACGCGGCCATCGTGCGTGCCCTGGGTTACCGGGTCCACCCAATGCAAGCTGCTCGGCAGTTTCGCGCCGTTTCCGCGCATCACTGGCCCATTACGGAAACCCCCGTTGAGGTGCGCCGCGCGATCGAGGACTGGCTGTGCAAGCGGTTTGCGTAGCAATATTGCCCCTGGCGGGATAACTAAACGCTCAGCGAGCGGACTTAGACTTGGATCGCGTCGAAGTCCTGCACCTGGCGATGGCGCGCGGTGGGATCAGCCTTGCGATCCCGTATCACCCAGCAGGTCTGCATGCCGGCGGCGAGCGCCGCATCCAGCTCCTCGCCGATGTCGGACAAAAACAGAAATTCTCCCGCCGGCCGGCTGATGGATTCACGGATGCGCTCGTAGGCTGCCGCCTCGCGCTTGTGGCCGATGCGGGTGTCGAAATAGCCGCTGAAAAGCGGCGTCAGGTCGCCGTAGGGCGTGTAGCCGAAAATCAGCTTCTGCGCCTGTACCGAGCCGGAGGAATACACGTAAAGCTTCTTGCCCGCCGCATGCCAGGCACGCAGATTCCTCTCGGCGTCGGGATAGATGTGCCCTTGGAAATCACCGGCCTTGTAGCCGGTTTCCCAGATCATGCCCTGGAGGGCCTTGAGCGGGCTAACCTTTTTATCCTCGTCAATCCAGCGGAGGAGTTGCGCGATGGCCTGATCAACCGAAAGCGGCCGCCCGACCTCCGCCGCGACGGCTGCGATCTGGTCGCGTACCGTGAAATCCTGGGCGTGGGTGCGCACAAACTCGCCGATGTGAGCGCGTGCATAGGGGAACAGCACCTCGTGCACGAAGGCCATGTCGGTGGTGGTACCTTCGATATCCGTCAGGATTGCATTTATCAGTAGCTCTGAACCATCCCTGGCGCGCTGGACCAGCCCGGCCATCCTACGGGCGGGCCTCAACCAGCATTCTCCAGACGCGGGAAGCGGTCGGCGATGTTGTCGCCGGTGAAGTTCGCCACCCAGCCTTCGGGGGTGGTGAACAGACGGACGGCTTTGAAGAACGGGCGCGGGCCCATGTCGAACCAATGCGTGGTATTGGCCGGCACGCTGATCAGGTCACCGCGGGTACATAGTACGGCGTAGACCCCGCTGTTCTTGCGGATGTAGAACAGACCCTCGCCGTCCACGAAGAAACGCACCTCGAAGTCGCTGTGGGTGTGCTCGTGCAGGAACTTGTCGCGCAGCACATCCTTCTGCGGGTGGCCGGGATGCATGCTCACCACGTCCACCGACTGGAAGTCGTATTTCCGCATCAGCCGGTCGACAGACTCGCGGTAGGCCTCGAGCACCTCGTCCTGGGTGGCCTCGGCGTCGAGATCACGGTCCGCCGTCCAGCGCTCGAAAAGGACATCGATCGCACCCAGCTCGCGCACGATCTCCTCAAAGCGCGTGAGCACCGTCATCGGCTCCACCGCGGTTTCTCGATAGATGCGCAGTTCACTCATGATCCGATCCTCCTCCGCAACAGCTCACATTCAAACATGGATTCCAGGGCCTCGATCTGGATGCCGGCATGACGCAGGTCGCGCGCCCAGGTGTAGAGGCCATGTCCCGCAATGAGATATGCGTGCAGGGCGCCGTGTTCCGTAATCCAGGCGTCTACCTGTGCCGACAGGCGCGTCATTTCCTGGTCGTTGGCAAAGATCGGAATCCGCATCCGCGTCTCGTGGGTATAAACGCCGGAAAAGGCTTTGAGCAGCTCATAACCCTGCAACATCAGCGTGTTACCGACTGTGAGAGAGAGCACCGTAGCGGCTGGCGAATGGGTATGCAACACACCACCGACCTCGGGATGGCGGCGATAAAGGGCCGCGTGGAGCAGCGTCTCCGCAGACGGGCGCTTGCCGGGGGACAGGCTATTTCCGTCCAGATCCACCAGCATGATGTCGTCGGTTGTGAGGCGGGCCTTGTGACGGCCAGAGACGGTAATTGCGACGCGGGCGGCATCCACGCGGGCGGAAAAATTACCGCTGGTAGCCGGTACCCAGCCGCGCGCATGGAACTCGCGGCCCAATTCGAGCAGGGTTTCAGCCTGCTGGCGGTAATCCACGGGATGGGTCACGGGCGCTCTGCCTTACGCGCTAGGATAGAAACGGGGCGTTACTCTAAGCCATCACAGCGGCCCAGCTATATCTTAGGAAGCTCTGCAAAAGTTACTGCGCAGCCCATCTCGACGATCCCCAATTGGCCTCCAGTTCGCCCAATATAACAGCGTCTTCGGTATCGTCATAATTTGAGCCTTCGCGTGGAAGGTCTCTTGCGCCTAGTCTAACCTAAAACTATACTGATCATATCAATTGATATAGTAAGGTACAATGAGTATGATTCGTGAGGCCACTGCAATGACGGTCCGCCAGAACCTGGGGGAGATCCTGAATGAAGTCCAATACCGCCATGATTCAGTCCTCATCACCAAAGGCGGAAAACCGGTCGCCGCCCTGGTGGATATTGGCCTTTTTGAAAAGACCCGGCTCATGCGGGCAGAGTTTGATCGGATGTCAGCTGAGCTACCAACGGCTTATTCAGGTGTGGAGCAGGCCACGGCTGAAGCTGAAATCGCCGAAGCGGTAGCAGCCGTTAAGGGTCGTTAACTTGCGGGTTGTTCTCGATACCAATGTTTTTATCTCCGATCTTTTCTTCCCTGAGAGTACCCCGGTAAAATTCTGAAGGCCTGGCGTAGCGCAAGCTTAGATCTGGTGATCTCCGAGCCCTTGCTGATCGAGCTGCGTCGCGTGCTGAATTATCCGAAAATCCATCAGCGTTTGCATTGGGACGAGCAGCAGATAGATCGCTATCTACTACTCCTTTGATTCTTTGCCGAAGTTGTGGACGTAGCGGAACTAAGCGCATCCGTCCCGCGCGATCACGCTGACGAACCTGTGCTCGCAACGTTATTGGCAAGCAGATTACCTTGTTACTGGCGATGACGACTTGCTATCGCTCACCGACATCGACTCCTTGCGGAGCTGCTCGTTTTCGCGTGTCCGATTCTCGGCGGGTTGCACCACGACTATCGGCTCGGAGAAGTCGCCGACTGAATCCGAATAGTTTTTTTGCGTCCGGCTGCGGCACGTCCCTACGCGGCAGTCATCATTACCGGCGCATGGTCGCTGGTTCCGAAGTCGGCCAGGACGACACAGCTCGCGGCACGGGCGGCGACAGCCGGTGAGGCGAGTATGTAATCGAGGCGCCATCCGATATTGCGCTGGCGCATGTTGCGCCAAGGTGCCCACCAGGTGAACAAGCCTGCATTGTCCGGGTCGAGCGCGCGGCCGATGTCCACCAGGTGCTCGCCGAGCAGCGCCTCGAACAGCTCGCGCTCTTCGGGCCGTTGTCCGATGATGCCCGGCTTGCGCTCCTTCGGGTGCACGTCCATCTCGGTGCGCGTGATGTTCATGTCGCCACACAGGACGAGCTCGCGTCCTTCCTGGTGCAACCGCTTCGCCCACGCCACAAGCCGGGTCATGAAGCTCAGCTTCGCTTCGTAGTCCTTGCCGCCGTTGGGCACGTAGACCGAGGCGAGGACGAGCTTGCCGAGCTCGGCCTGCACGATGCGGGATTCCACGTCGAAGTCAGGATGACTGAACGCGGGCTCGGCATCGAGCAGACCCTTCCTGATGTGCAGAGACACGCCGGAGTAGGCGCGACGACCGTGCCAGTATACGCGGTAGTCCGCGAGCTTGCACTGCTCGGGAACCTGTGAAAGCTCCGCCTTCAGCTCCTGCAGGCACACGACATCCGGACGGTCGCGCTCCAGCCACTCGCAAAGCTGCGCCTGGCGCGCGCGGATGCCGTTGACGTTCCAGGTGGCGATTTTCATCTCAGCATCGCACGTGCTCGCACAAAAAACGGGAAGCGCGAAAATGTATAGGTTCCCGTCAACCCATCATAGACCTGCCGCGAGCGGCGATCGATCGATGTCTGCGAGCAACGCTGCCGGATCGTCGTAGATCGCCACCGCGCCCGCGAGTGCCGCATCCTCCCACCAGCCGCCACAGCGTAGCGCAATCGTCGGCACGCCGGCGCGTGCCGCTGCCTCAATGTCGTAAGGCGCGTCTCCGAGCATGACTGCCTCCTTCGGCCGGAGCTTTCCTTTCTTCAGCGCCGCTTGAATGATGTCCGGGTCGGGTTTGGAACTTTCAGCGTCGCTGGAGCTGGTTGCCTGTTCGATCAGGTCATCGACCCGCGCCTGGCGCAGGAGCTGGTCCAGCTCATCGCCGCTCGACGAGGTCGCGACCACGATATGGAAGCTGTCGTTACGCAGCCGCTCTACGAGATCCCTCGCTCCATTCGTCGGATGCAGCTTCGGAAGGTAGCCCCGCAGGAACAGCTGCTTGCGCTCCTCCGTCATTTGCTTTCCTTTGCCTGCTTCGGAATCGAGCCCGGTGAGCTCAGGCAGGAGCTTGTCACTGCCTTTGCCGATCAACGACCTCACGCGTCCGAAGGGAATGTCGTAGCCGTGGCGGCGGAAGATCTCGATCCATGACTGCGCGTGCGCATCGTTGCTGTCGAGCAGCGTGCCGTCGATGTCGAGGAGCACGCCGGTCACACGCACTTCGCCAGCCTGGAGCGCGCAAATATCTTTCGAGTCCTGGGATCCAGGGACCGAGAGACAGGTGCGGACGTACTGTATAGTAAGATGAGGATCATTCTTAACTCGCAGCAAGTGTAGCTGAATCACTGGAATGAAGAAGGAAGCCAGATAGTCGATTTACGCAACTGCCTGATTAGTCAGGCGCCGCTACCGCGCCACGAGGATTTGTACGGCAACGAATCGTACAATAGGCCAAAGTTAGCTCTGTAACCTAGTGATTTGGCGCGCCCGGAGAGATTCGAACTCCCGACCCCCTGGTTCGTAGCCAGGTACTCTATCCAACTGAGCTACGGGCGCAGTCCAGGATCCCGATCGGCTGCGGGTTGTAGACGCGAGGATGGCGGAGAGAGAGGGATTCGAACCCTCGATGGAGTTTTTAGCCCCATACTCCCTTAGCAGGGGAGTGCCTTCAGCCGCTCGGCCATCTCTCCACGCTTAAAACACCTGCGCTTTGTCAACTTACTGCGCAGCCCATCTCCTTTGTCGCCTGCTCGCTTGTCGCTCGCCTATCTAACTGATATGTCTCGCGACTCGCTCCGCGGCTTCGCGCATCTGGGCTTGCTCGCGACACTTTTGCAGAGCTTCCCCAAGTTATCGCAGACCGCCCAGTCTAAAGAAGGTTTATCGTTGTTGTACACCTTTTTCTAGCTCCGGCTCCACGGCGACGGCGACGTTGGCCTTGCCTATCCCCCCCGCCTGTTCCTGTTGGATCCGCTGGTAGATCTCCTCTCTATGCACGGCGATTTCCTTCGGTGCGTTCACGCCTATACGGACTTGGTTTCCCTTCACTCCGAGCACCGTCACAGTGACGTTGTCGCCAATCATCAATGACTCGCCGACTCTCCTAGTCAGTATCAGCATCTCCTGCCTCCATTATCACTAGCGTACTTGACGCCTGAGAAATTGTGCTTTGTTCCCCGCCTTAAAGCAAAGGCCTCCTGCCTTCCGCTGATCAGTTTAACCCGTGCAAACGCTAAATGCGAGATAAATTGCTGAGCTTATAACCGCTTAGGTGGGACTTTTTTCCAGACTGAACGCACTGTGTAAGATTCGAACCCCAAGCTCTAGGTATTTCTCATCAACAACGACGGAAATCTTGATTTCCGAGGTTGAAATCATGCGAATGTTGATGCCCTCCTCGGCCAAGGCCCGAAACATCTTGGACGCAATCCCGGCATGGGAACGCATGCCCACGCCTACCACCGAGATCTTCACGATCTTGTTATCCCCTTCGACTCCACGTGCCGCCAGATCGCGGGCGACTTTTCCAAGTGACTCCAATGCCCTGTCATAGTCGTTTCGATGCACTGTAAAGGTGAAATCTGTGGTCCCATCCGCCCCGACATTTTGAACGATCATATCGACTTCGATATTCGCATCGGCGATCGGACCCAGGATGCGCGCGGCTATCCCCGGCTTGTCGGGCACGCCGAGGACCGTGAGTTTCGCCTCGTCACGATTGACGGTGATTCCAGACAGTAAAGGTTGTTCCATTGACGCATCCTCAGGACAGATGAGCGTTCCGCCGCCCTCCGCGAACGAGGAGAGCACGCGCAGCGACACGTTGTATTTACTTGCGAACTCGACCGAGCGGATTTGCAGGACCTTGGCGCCGAGGCTCGCCATCTCCAGCATTTCCTCGTAGGTGAGGCGCTCGAGGCGGCGCGCCTCGGGCACGATGCGCGGGTCGGTGGTATAGACCCCATCGACATCGGTATAGATTTGACATTCGCCGGCCTTGAGCGCGGCGGCCAACGCCACTGCCGTAGTATCGGACCCCCCGCGGCCTAGGGTGGTGATATTTCCCTGCTCGTCCACCCCCTGAAATCCCGCCACCACCACGATCACGCCGGTGTCGAGATCCTGTTGCACGCGTTGTCCGTCGATATCGAGGA
Organism: Gammaproteobacteria bacterium; assembly: GCA_050740435.1. Lineage (GTDB taxonomy): Bacteria > Pseudomonadota > Gammaproteobacteria > JACCXJ01 > JACCXJ01 > USCg-Taylor. The sequence continues at coordinate 5,229 of JBOIDL010000017.1, read as the reverse complement.
TGCGGGCCTTGTTATGAGCACTGTCCGTCAGGATATGCACTTGCGCACCCGTGTAGGAGCGGGCGCGCTGTCCGGACGCTTCCAATGCCATGCACAGGAGGGCGATCGTCACTTGCTCGCCCGTCGCCAGCAACACGTCGAGCTCCCTCGGGTTCGGTCGCGGGGTGATTTTTTTTGCCAGCGCGATGAGCCGGTCCGTCTCGCCGCTCATCGCCGAGACGACTACGATCACCTGATGACCTGCCTGGTGCGCGGCGCTAGCCTTATTCGCAACGGCGCGGATGCGTTCAACGCTACCGACGGAGGTTCCCCCGAACTTTTGTACGATTAATGCCATGGCCAACCTCGCCGCAAAGGCCGGCCACTTTAACCGAAGGGCGAAGGAACGGGAACTGGCCTCACGGCGCGATTTGGCCCCGAACCCAGTCGCTCACCGTGGCGAGCGCAGCTCTTAATTTGCCCGGTTCACTGCCGCCGGCCTGAGCAAAGTCAGGCCGTCCCCCGCCTTTGCCGCCGACCTGTTGGGCGACGAAATTCACCAGATCGCCGGCCTTCACGTGGCCTATCAGATCCTTGGCCACGCCGGCCACCAAGAGTACTTTTCCAGATTGCACGCTTGCTAGCACGATGACCGCGTGCGAGAGCTTATCCTTCAAGCGATCCATGGCCGCGCGCAAGGACGCGGGATCGGCGTCATCGATGATCTCCGCGAGCACCTTGACGCCGGCGATATCCACCGCGGCCTCGGAAAGATCACGTCCGGTTTGAGTGCTGAGCCTGGCGCGAAGCTGTTGATTCTGTTTTTCTTCATGCTTGAGGTTCTGCAGCAACTGCTCTATTCGTTCGCCGAGCTGCTCGCGCGGCGCTTTCAAGAGATCCGCGATTCTCTGCAGTTGCTGGTCGCACTGAGTCACCCGGGCGAGCGCCCCCTCTCCCGTCTGGGCCTCGATACGACGGACTCCGGCCGCAACCCCGGTCTCCGACACGATTTTGAATAAACCGATGTCGCCGCTACGCCGCACATGGGTACCGCCGCATAGCTCGACCGAGAAATCCCCTATCTTGAGCACCCGTACCTGTTCCTCGTATTTCTCCCCGAAAAACGCCAGGGCGCCGCTCTCAAGAGCCTGGCCCACGGGCATGATTTGGGTCTCGACCTCGCGATTGGCGCGGATCTCGCGGTTTACCAAGCGCTCCACCTCACGCAACTCATCGAACTCGAGCGGCCCCGTGTGTGAGAAATCGAAGCGTAAACGCTCCGGCGCCACTAACGAGCCCTTTTGTATGACATGCGTGCCCAGTACTCGCCGCAGGGCCGCGTGCAAGAGATGCGTCGCGGAATGATTAAGCGCCGTGGCGCAGCGTAAGGCCGGATCGACCTGCGCGTGGACGGACTCTCCTTCTTTTAGGACTCCCCTCGTAAGCGATCCGAGGTGCAGCGTGGCGCCGCCCAGTCCCTGGGTATCCGAGACGCGAAAGAGGCCCTCGCGCGCGCATAGATCCCCAATATCACCCACTTGTCCGCCGGCTTCGGCATAAAACGGTGTTCTATCGAGCACCACGACCCCCTGTTCTCCGCCTTGCAGCGCGGGAACCCGCTCTCCCTGCCGATACAGCGCCACGACACGGGACTCACTCTTTACCCCCGCGTAACCGGTAAACTCGCTGCTCGAGACGCGCAGGGGATCGTCGGCCGCAAGTGCGGGCAAGAGCGCCTCCGTTGCCCTCGGCTGCCCGAACTGGCTGGCCGCCCGCGCCCGTTCGCGTTGTTGCTCCATCTCCCGCTCGAATCCCTCCATGTCCAAGGTCAAACCGCGCTCACGGGCGATGTCGGCGGTGAGATCGACCGGGAAACCGTAGGTATCGTAGAGTTGAAACACATCGCGCCCCGGGATCACGCTCCCAGACAGATCGGCAATCGAACGCTCCAAAACCTTGAGCCCGAGATCAAGCGTCTCGGCAAAGCGCTCCTCTTCCTGTTTCAAAACCCGCTCTATGGCGGCTCGCCCCTCCGACAATGTCGGATATACCGCACCCATCTCGGTTGCGAGGACCGCTACCAGCCGGTGAAAGAAAGGTTCCCGTAACCCGAGCCGATGCCCGTGCCGAATGGCCCGGCGGATGATGCGCCGAAGCACGTAACCGCGGCCATCGTTGGAGGGGACCACGCCCTCCGCGGCGATGAAAGCGCAGGAACGGATGTGATCGGCAATTGCCTGAACCGAGGTCCGATGGACGGCGTCTTTGTCGCTGACCAAAGCGGTGACCGCGCCCGTCAGGGCGCGGAACACATCGATGTCGTAGTTACTGTGGACCCCTTGCATGACGGCGGCGATGCGCTCCAAGCCCATGCCGGTATCGACCGAGGGATGCGGAATCGGGTGCAAGCGTCCGCTGTCATCGCGGTTATACTGGGTAAATACCAGGTTCCAAATCTCCACATAGCGATCCCCGTCCTGCTCCGCGGTCCCGGGCGGCCCGCCCGCGATCGCGGCACCATGATCGAAAAAGATCTCCGAGCAAGGACCACAAGGGCCCGTCGCGCCCATGGTCCAGAAGTTGTCTTGTTCTCCGCAGCGCGACAGGCGGCGCTTATCGACGCGGATCTCATCGAGCCAGATCGAGGCCGCCTCGTCGTCGTCCTGGAACACGGTGATCCAGAGCCTTGCGGGATCGACGCTCAAGGACTCGGTTAAAAACTCCCAGGCGTAGTGAATCGCCTCGCGTTTGAAATAATCACCGAAGCTGAAGTTTCCAAGCATCTCAAAAAAGGTATGGTGGCGCGCGGTGTATCCGACGTTCTCGAGATCGTTGTGTTTGCCGCCGGCGCGCACGCATGCCTGGCAGGAGACGGCGCGCTGAAAGGGGTGCTGCTCGCGCCCCAAGAAGACATTCTTGAATTGCACCATGCCGGCATTGGTGAACAAGAGCGTCGGATCGTTGGCCGGCACCAGCGGTGAGCTGGGAACAGTCGTATGCTCGCGTGCGCTAAAGAAATCCAGAAATGCCCGCCGGATCTCGGAGCTGCTCTTTATCGACATAGGATTCAATCGTCTGTATCTAACGCGCGCCGGACCCGCTCCGGAATGAATCCACGGTCTACCAAGTAGCGTGCTTGACGCGCCCGCTCCTTCCTATTCACAGGTAACCGCATGCCAAAGTGTCTGGCCCTGGCTTGAAGCATACGTTCTTCCCAGCACGGGTCCCCGGTACGGATTGATCCCGCGATGATTTCCACGTCGATGCCGCGTTCTGTCAGCTCGGCAATGATCCGCAAGGGACCGTATCCCCGTTCCGTTTTCGACGCAACAAAGGTGCTCGCAAAACGCTCATCGCTCTGCCAGCCCGCCGCCGCGAGCTCGTGCAAGACCTGCTGCGCGAGATCCTCCGGGCTGCCGCGTCGCGTAAGCCGCGCCGCGAGCTCCTTGCGGCCGTATTCGCGGCGCGCGAGGAGATTGAGAGCATACCGGCGCGCTGCGTCGTTCAGGCCCGCGCCTCCTCGGCCGCCGGGCTGCGTTCCGCATTACCCGGCAGGAACTTCGCGCGGATTGCCTGCTCGATTGCGGCCGCTTTATCGGGATGTTCCTTGAGAAAGGTCCGAGCATTTTCCTTTCCCTGCCCGATGCGCTCGCCCCGGTAGCTGTACCAGGCGCCGGTCTTCTCGATTATCCCGCCCGCGACACCGAGGTCCACCACCTCTCCGGCGCGCGAGACACCCTCGCCGTACAGAATATCGAAGATCGCCTCTTTAAAGGGGGGCGCCAACTTGTTCTTCACGACCTTGACGCGAGTCTCGTTGCCGACGATCTCCTCATCGCGTTTGATGGAACCGATACGGCGGATGTCGAGCCGAACCGAGGCGTAGAACTTGAGGGCATTGCCCCCGGTCGTGGTCTCGGGGTTGCCGAACATGACGCCGATTTTCATGCGGATCTGGTTGATGAAAATCACCAAAGAATTGGAACGCTTGATGTTGCCGGTCAGTTTGCGCAAGGCTTGCGACATGAGGCGCGCTTGCAGGCCCACGTGCGTATCGCCCATCTCACCCTCGATCTCGGCCTTCGGCGTCAGCGCCGCGACCGAGTCGATGACGATGCAATCGACCGCGCCCGAACGCACCAGCATGTCCGTGATCTCGAGCGCCTGCTCGCCGGTGTCCGGCTGCGAGACCAGCAGATCATCGATCTTGACCCCGACTTTGCCCGCGTAGCTCGGGTCCAGCGCATGTTCGGCGTCCACAAAGGCGGCGGTGCCCCCGCACCGCTGTATCTCGGCCACCGCGTGCAAGGCCAAGGTGGTCTTACCCGAGGATTCCGGACCGTAGATTTCGACGATCCGGCCGCGCGGGAGACCGCCGATACCGAGAGCGATATCGAGCCCAAGCGATCCCGAAGAGACGGTCTCGACGTCGCGGACCGCTTGCACATCACCCATGCGCATGACCGATCCCTTTCCGAACTGCTTCTCGATCTGGCTCAACGCCATTCCCAGTGCCTTTTTTCGATTGTCATCCATTGATTTTCAGTCCTCCGGCGCGCGTAAGATATCGCCAAGCTAACCGGCACGCGGCGCTTTCCCACGCGTCCGTGTTGAGCGCGTTGTTAGGCGCAATGACCGTTTCGCCAGCCAATTGCTGAATGAAGCCTGGCTTTCGCCCGACCGCTTACCTGCCAATAGACCTTCGACGCTAATGTCCTCGTCTAGATCTTCCCAGTGAATGCCCACCCCCCGACCGATCATGCGCCAGCGCTTCCGCTCAACCGATGACCCGTGCGCTAGCCGCGGATACCATGCGAGTGGAACAGAAATGCTTCGCCCATCGCTGAGGTCGACACAAAGGGTGTTGTCCGACACCGTAACGTTTTCGGCAAAGGGGACTTCTATTTCAATGGCCGAAGTACTCATTCCAGGTCTCCACTAGCTCAACTCGGTGATCATTCACCACTTTCTCGATCCGCGCAATCTCCACGCGCGAAAACCCGCCGCTGCTCTGTAATCGAATTGGTTCTAGCCAGAACTTAGCGATCTTATCGTCTCGCTCAACATGGACATGCTGCGGTTCATTGCGGTCACCCGCGTAAAAGAAAAAACGATAGGGTCCGGACCCTGTGAGATCCCCACGAATTTTACTCTGAGAGGCAGTGGTTTCGGATGAGTTCATCAAGGCAGCTGATGGCCGCAAGGAGGTCTCGCAAGCGCAAGGTCACCCGCGGGTCGTCGATGACTTTA
>JBOIDL010000016.1:0-34593 GCA_050740435.1 Gammaproteobacteria bacterium | reverse complement strand
GGTGGCATCGATTAAGCCACGCAACCCCCCAAAGCCGGTGATCATCTCCCGCGCTAAATCCAGCGCGGTTTTCCCGCGCACGCCGGTACGCAGGAAGATAGCGATGATCTCGGCGTCGGATAGGCTCCGCGGGCCTTTGGCCAGCAATTTTTCTCGCGGGCGTTCTGCCGGCGGCCAGTCGTTGATCGGCATCCTAACCTCCATGTCGTTTGGCGGTGCGTCGAGTATGCCAATACAATAGTACGGATGGAGGACGAGGACAAACGAGGCGCGCGGGTGGTAGAGCATAAACGCATCGTCGTGGGCGTCACGGGCGGCATTGCGGCCTATAAAACCGCGGATCTCGTCCGTCGTTTATGCGCAGCTGAAGCCGATGTCAAGGTCATCATGACCCGCTCCGCCCAGGCCTTCTTGGGCCCGCTCACGCTGCAAGCGCTGTCGGGAAATCCGGTCTACACCGAACTGCTCTCGAAAGGGAGTGATGCGGGTATGCAGCACATCGAATTAGCCCGCTGGTGCGATCTCATTCTCGTCGCGCCGGCGAGCGCCAATTTTATGGCGAAGGTAGCCCACGGCATTGCCGATGATCTGCTGACGACGGTCTGTCTAGCGAGCACACGGCCGATCTTGGTGGCTCCAGCGATGAATCGCGAGATGTGGCTGGCGGCGGCGACCCGAGAAAACAAAACGATCCTTGAACAGCGCGGCGTGCGATTTCTGGGGCCGGCCGCGGGCGATCAGGCTTGCGGCGAGGTAGGGCCGGGGCGGCTGGTAGATACGGACGATCTGTTTGCAGGGATCACGGCGGCGCTTGCTCCTGGCGTGTTAAGCGGGCTTGAGGTGTTGGTCACGGCAGGTCCGACCCGGGAATATATCGATCCGGTACGTTACCTGAGCAACCGAAGCTCCGGTAAAATGGGCTATGCAATCGCGCAAGCCGCCACGGAGGCGGGAGCCTCGGTTACCCTCCTCAGTGGTCCCGTCGCGCTTGCGCCGCCGCGGGGCGCCGAACCCGTGTGGGTGTCGAGCGCCGAGGAGATGTACCGCGAGGTAATGTCGCGTGTGCATCGCTGTGACGTTTTGGTGGCCGCGGCCGCGGTCGCGGATTACCACTGTGGGGTGCCGGCATTACGAAAACTAAAACGCGGCGGCGCTTCGCTTACGCTGACCTTGCTGCCTACGCCCGATATCGTAAAAGCCGTAACCGCTTTGGCACGGCGCCCGTTTACCGTCGCGTTCGCCGCGGAAACCGAAAACCTGGTTGCCAATGCCAAGAATAAACTAGAAGATAAGGCGGTCGATATGATCGCGGCAAACGATGTCGCCGCGAACGGCGTGGGATTCGACCACGACCGGAATGAGATCGAGGTGCTCTGGCGGGGTGGAGGCATCCATCTCGCCAAAGGCTCGAAACAGACCTTAGCCCGGCGTTTAATTCGCATCATCGCCGAACGTTATCGTGCAAAAGATACAGCTTAGGGTGCTCGACCCCAGGCTCGGGCGCGAATTTCCGCTGCCAGAGTACGTGACCGAGGGAGCCGCGGGAATGGACCTGCGGGCGTGTACGGATGCGATGCTGAGATGTCATCCAGGCGACACGCATTTGATACCGACCGGTGTGGCGCTCCATATCGGTGATACGGGAATTGCAGCGCTGGTGTTACCGCGGTCGGGACTCGGGCATAAGCATGGGATCGTTCTCGGGAATTTAGTGGGCTTGATTGATTCGGATTACCAAGGGCAGATCTTTGTTTCCTGCTGGAACCGGGGACGCGAAACATTCGATATTAAACCTGGAGATCGCATCGCACAGATTGTGTTCGTTCCGGTCGTTTCCGCGTGTTTAGATATCGTTGAGACCTTCACGCAGACGGCGCGACATGAGGGTGGTTTTGGACACACCGGCGAGGGGTAACCAAGTACGTTGTTTTTCGCTTAAAGGCTCGACAGACACCATGAACAAGCGCGCAGGGGGATTCACGCGACGATCCCAATTCCGCTGGCCGATAGTACGGGTCGCGCTCGGCGTCATGATCGGCGCCACTCTAGCGTTTAATTCCAATGGAGAAGCTGATCAAGCAACCGATCCCCAGGCCCAAATATCGGCCGTGGCAGACGCGTTGGCCGCCGAGGTCGGAAGTCGCTTCAGGCAACAGATTGAGTTCCTGGATGCGCTGAGCCGGGATGAGGCGCTGATCGCTGCCTTTAAAAATCCTGACTCAGGGGCGCTGGACCAGCGTGCCCGGCAGACGCAACTTCCATACGCGCTTAAAGTAAGGTTCGTGCGCGCGGGCCAGATTCAAGTCGATGAGCGAGGGACGCCTCATCTTGGGTACGCGTCGGTCGCGATGCTGCGCCATGCGGAGCGCACCCAGCTCGCCCCGAATGCGGAGGTCCATTTTCTTGGCGGCGCCCAACAGCAGATCGCGCTGGTGCAACCGGTCAGCGACGCCGGTGGTGTGTTTTTAGGATCGATTCACGTGAGCCTGGACATCGCGGTGCTGGATGCGCTTGTGAAGCCCTTGCGGTTAGACGGCGCTTATGTCGAGTTGAGGCAGGTTGGGCCTGCAGCTTCCCCGGTCTTAGCAAAGCTCGGAGCTGCGCAGATCGCCGCCGGTACCGCGGCTCAGAGCCAGGTTCCGGTCGCTGGGACGCAGTGGGTACTGGCCTATTGGCCGCCCACGGACTCTAAGAGGGTGTGGAATACCGATGCGCCGTACACTGGAAACCTGCTCCTGTTTCTAGGGGCCGGAATTGTGGTTTTAGGTACTATCGGGGGGGTGGTGTTTGCGAAAAAGCGTGCCCGGCCCCCTGAGAGTGAAATGCCGCCGGTGTATCAGGGGGCGCTAAGAGCGATTATCGATGGCGAACACCCGCATGTGGAACATCTGGTCCCCGATTTATCCCTGCCGGCGCAGGCCCCAAAGCCGTCGAATACCATGCCGAAGGATCCCTTAGACGACACGCTTCCTCTGGCGATCGACTACGCCGACGCCCCGGGCCCGGAGGAGACTGCTTATGCCAGGACGCCTTTGTCCGCGGAGCCGTCGACGCCCGCATCCGATGATCCGGCGGACGACACGCTACCGCTCTCGGCCTTGGATTTGGGATCCGCTTTCTCGCTCCCGAGCGTGGATTTTGATCTCGATCCCGCGTCCACCGAGCCGAGCGGCGCGCTGTCAGACCAATCCGTTCCCGACTCGATCTTTCGCGCTTACGACATACGCGGAATCGTCGCTGAGACCTTGACAGAGGAAACCGTCTACAAGATCGGCTTGGCATTAGGGAGTGAAGCCGGCGATTTAGGTCAAGTGGAAGTGGTCGTGGCGCGTGACGGACGAGTTTCGAGCCCGGCGCTGGCCGCGGCGCTCCAAAGGGGCCTCCGCGATAGCGGGCGAAATGTCATCGATATCGGTATGGTGCCGACCCCGGTACTCTATTTCGCAACCTACTATCTCAATACCCAGAGTGGGATCATGCTCACGGGGAGCCATAACCCTGCAAATTACAATGGGTTAAAAATCGTGATGGGCGGCCAAGCGCTGTCAGGAGAGGCGATTACAGCGATTCGAGACCGCATCCGACGGCAGGCGTTCACGCGCGGCGCGGGCACCGTGGTGACTCAGGACGTTGTGCCTGCTTATGTCCAACAGGTAAGCGACTCGATCGGTGTCTCCCTCAGCAACGGGTTGAAGCTAGTCGTTGATTGCGGAAACGGAGTTCCAGGTATGCTGGCGCCTCGGCTCATGACTGCCCTTGGCCACGATGTGATTGAGCTTTACTGTGAGGTTGACGGATCCTTTCCCAACCATCATCCGGATCCCGCGCAACCTGACAACCTTCGGGATTTGATAGCTGCCGTTAGAGCGGAGCGCGCCGATCTCGGGCTCGCTTTCGATGGCGACGGCGATCGCCTGGGCGTCGTCGATGGAGAGGGTAATATCATATGGCCGGATCGGCAGATGATGTTATTCGCGCGCGATGTACTGGCACGCAACCCCGGCAAGGAGATCATCTTCGATGTCAAATGCAGCCGGCACTTGCGGCGGGTCATCGAGGAGCACGGTGGCAAGCCCGTCATGTGGAAAACCGGGCACTCTTTAATCAAAGCCAAGATGCGCGTTTCCGACGCGCCGCTTGCGGGTGAGATGAGTGGCCATATATTTTTCAAAGAGCGCTGGTACGGTTTCGACGATGCGCTTTATGCCGCGGCCAGATTGCTGGAAATCCTGGTCCAAGACGGGCGCCCGCCAGCACAGGTGTTCGCGGAGCTACCGGGCGGTCTGGCCACACCCGAGCTCAAGATCGATATGCCCGAGAGCGAGCATGCCCGGTTCATGGCGCGCTTATGCGAGGCCGCCGTATTCGAGGGCGCGGAAATCACTACGGTGGATGGCCTGCGGGTTGACTGGCCGGATGCCTGGGGCCTCATACGGCCCTCCAATACGACGCCTTGTTTGGTGTTGCGATTCGAGGGCGACAACCCCGCCGCATTAGAGCGCGTGCAAACCGAGTTTCGGCATCGAATCCACGCCTTGGATCCGAGCCTTAAGTTACCGTTCTGAAGGCTGTTTGCGGAGGATCACAGTTCTCAACCGGCATTCGCGCGAGCGTACAGCATGGCATCTAAGCTCATCGACCCGATCGAGATCGCACGCGTTCTCTCGGAAGCGCTGCCATACATACGCCGTTTTTCGGGCCGCTCGGTCGTCATCAAATACGGCGGTAATGCCATGGTCGACCCGGCCTTAAAGAGCGGCTTCGCCCGCGATATCGCATTAATGAAGCTCGTTGGGATCAATCCCGTCGTAGTTCACGGCGGGGGGCCGCAGATCGGTCAGTTGCTACAGCGCCTAGGAAAAGAGAGTAGGTTTGTCGGCGGGATGCGGGTCACGGACGATGAAACCATGGACATCGTGGAAATGGTGCTCGGGGGTCTCGTCAACAAGGAAATCGTTAATTCTATCAACCAGCATGGAGGGACCGCCGTCGGCCTCACCGGGAAGGATGGCGATCTCATCCGCGCTCGTAAGCTCACCTTTGCGCGCAATGACCCCAACATGCAGGCCACCGAGATCATTGACATTGGTCACGTGGGAGAGGTTGCCAGTATCGATACGGCGGTCGTGGACATGTTAATCAAAGGAAACTTTATCCCGGTAATTGCGCCCATCGGGGTGGGCGATAATGGCCAGTCGTACAATATCAACGCCGATTTAGTTGCCGGGAAATTGGCGCAGGTCCTAAAGTCGGAGAAGGTTATTTTTCTCACCAACACCTCCGGGGTGTTGGATCGTGAAGGCCGCCTGTTGACGGGCCTTAGCATTGACCACGTCAACGAGCTTATCGCCGACGGTACAGTCGGCGGCGGTATGCTCCCCAAGTTACGGGCCGCCGCGGACGCGGTAGCAACCGGTGTCAAGAGCGCTCATATCATCGACGGGCGTGTCGAGCATGCCGTGCTACTGGAGATCTTTACCGATCAAGGCGTCGGTACGCTGATCCGTAGCCGCCACATTGTTAGCCCCGGCGCGCAACCGGGGGGATGAGAATAAAAACTGATCCACACCGGAAACCGGCGAGAGTGGGAAAGTCGTTGGTTACTGTTTTCCGCTGAGCGTCCTGAACCGCTCGATGTCGGTGGCGTACTGTTGCCGTACGCTTTCTTGCTCTTTCCTTTTTGTCTCGATAAACGAGCGGTTTTCCGAGACCTGAGCGCGTACCTTCTCGATATCGGCCATCGCCTGTTCCGTGGGTTTCTGGTCACGGCGTTCCAGGTCCGCCGCAATCGCAATCATGCGATCGAGATTGGCGTGAATTTTTTCGATATGCGATTCGGTAAGTTGAATTTGTGCTTCGATCGCGGACACCTTGCCCTCGCGCGCGAAAATCAAATCGTCTTCGCTACTGAAGGTGTCTAGGAGTACGCGATCGGCCTTTTCGGCATCTTGGCGCTTGCGGTCTTCTTCCGCTTTTTGCTTCTTGATGCGTTCTTCTTCGGCAAACTCCGCTTGCGATTTCGCGCGTTCTTGATGGCCTACCGCAACTCCCTGCGCGTTGAATTTGGTGTGTCCTTGCTGGGCGTATTCGGCGGGTACGGCGTTCCCGCATTCGCGGACTCCCTCCTTATTTGTCCAGCACTTGATACCAGCGTTTGCCTCGAGGCTGATGCTGTTTACCAGAACCAACGCTAGAAGCTGACAGAGGTTGCGATAATATTGTCCCATACTGATGCCTATCAAGAACGATTAGACTAAAATCGGGCTTTTCATACGCCGGCGAGCCCTCGAGCCGCTCGATGAAATCATCGAGAGTCACGATGCTAGTGATCGGCAGGTGATAAAGCTTCTTGATTTCTTCGATCGCGAACAGTGTTACCTCCGTAGCCCCGTTCCCATGCGGCTAAAGCGATGACTGCACCTGGCGGGACTGCGCTTATTGGGAACTATATGATTATCGGCATAATCATGATTGGATTTTATTGCTGCATTTCGGTGTTTCAATCCGGCGCCCGAGCAGTACACCTGGTGGTCAAACCGTGGCCAGGCCTGGGCGAAGAACGTGGGATGGCGTATCGACTATCAGATCGTCACGCCGGGCTTAACGCCGTTGGTCAAGCGGGCCCAGATCTACAAGGAACAGCGCTTCTCGGATCATGCGCCGCTGCTCATGGACTATAGGATCACGATTTGAATCCACGATGTTCCGGCCGCGCCGCATCTCTATACCATTCGCCGCTCCCGGCACCAAGTGCGCTTCACAAAAGACTGTGGCCCAGATCCATCAAGGGGGCGATGAATAACATCAAAACCATCTGCAGCGCAATCAACACGACCACCGGCGAGAGATCCAAGCCTCCGAGCGGGGGTAGCAAGCGCCGAGCGGGCGCAAGCAACGGTTCGGAAAGAGTGTCGAGCAACACAATCGCCGGGTTGTACGCATCGGGGCTAATCCAACTCACGATGACCCGGGCAAAGACCGCGATCAGGAACACATAGACCAAGAGCCGCAGTATTTCGGCCGTCGATGAAAGCAATAGACCACCCAGCGATGGATGATATCCACGCATGACATAAACGACCCAAATCTCGATCCCTTGCAAGGTCAACATCAAAATCACCGCGGCCATGTCGATACCCCCCACACCCGGAATCCAACGCCGCAAAGGACGCAGCAACGGCGCCGTGGCTTTGACGACAAACTGTGAGATCGGGTTATAGAAATCGGCGCGCAGCCACTGAAATAGAAAGCGCAGCATGATGGCGAGAATATAGAGGCCGAACAAGGACTCGATTAGAAATGTGCCGGCGTCGGTGAAATAGGTTGCCGCCATTAGGATTCTCCAAAAAGCTTGGCTAATTCTTGGGAGCGCCGTTGCGCTGCCTTCAGTGCTTGGTCGACGATGCCGCTGAGGCCAGCGTCCTGAAGAACCCGGATGGCTTGCTCAGTCGTGCCGCCCGGCGAGGTGACTTGGTACCTCAGGGTGGCCGTATCCACACTCGCTTCGAGCGCCATCTTGGCGGCGCCGAACGCCGTTTGCAGGGTCAACAGGCGCGCCAGGTCGCGGGGCAGGCCCATCCCGATGGCCGATCGCTCCACCAGTTCCATGAGCAGAAAAAAATAGGCAGGGCCGCTGCCGGAGACAGCGGTGACCGCATCCATGAGTGTTTCTTCGTCGAGCCACGCGGTAAGCCCGACGGCGCGGAGCACTAACTCGGCGATCTCGCGTTGTTGTTGTTGCACAAATTTGTTGGCGAACAACGCTGCCGCACCGCTACCGACCAATGCCGGCGTGTTGGGCATCGCGCGCACGATGGCAGCCTCGGGACCGAGCCACTGCGATAACGAGCGAGTGGATATACCGGCGGCAATCGAGATCACCAGCGGGCGTTGCCGCCTTATCGCCGCCGCGAGGCTCGTGGCGACCGTCTTCATCACCTCCGGCTTAACCGCAAGCACCACGGCATCGGTGCCTTGGACGATGCGCGCGTTGTCGGTACTCGTTGAGACCGGGAAGCGATTTGTGATCAACCGCAATCGGTCCGCACTGACGTCGGAGACACGCAAGCGTTGGATCGGGTAGCCGCCGGCGATCAAACCGCTAAGCAAACACCTGCCCATATTGCCGCAGCCGATAAGAGCTATCGTACTTTGTATCATCACATCCGCTTTTTATTGATAGTTTATAACGCCTCGCCGGGGAACCCTGGTGACGGGATTGGCACAAGCAGCGGCGCGATCGCTGCGTCCCTCCCGTATGCTTATGTACCCGTTGGCGGCAGAGACTTTCCGCCGGCAACGAATCGCGCCACGCCCCAAAAGTGTATCAATACCGCCGAATAAGATCACAATCCCTTTATGCCTCGTGCGAGGCTTCGCCGCGGGGGCCAAATAAAGCCGTCCCGATGCGTATTATGGTCGCGCCTTCGGCGATTGCGGCTTCGAAATCCTCCGATGACCCCATCGACAAGGTGTCGAGGTCGATGCCTTCGGCGCGTAATGCATGATACCCCTCAGCCAGCGCGCGAAAGTTAGCGCGTTGCTCATCGAAGTGCTTACTCGGCGCTGGAAGGGCCATGAGACCGCGCAAGCGTAAGCGCGGGCAGGCGAGCACGGCGCGAGCCAAAGCCGGTAAATCGCGCAAGGCCACCCCCGATTTTGTCGCTTCGGCGCCGAGGTTGACTTCGATACATACGTTTAATCGCGGTAGATAAGCCGGCCGGTGCTCATTGAGCCGCTGTGCGATCTTTGCCCGCTCGATGGTATGGACCCAGGTGAAACTGTGCGCGATTTCCCGGGTTTTATTCGACTGGAGAGCGCCGATGTAGTGCCATTCGAGGAGTTGACCGGCGAGCATGCGCATTTTTGGCAAGGCTTCTTGCAGATAGTTCTCTCCGAACAGGCGTTGACCGTGGGCAGCGAGAGCGAGTATTTCCGAGCTCGTTCGCGTTTTACTAACAGCGATCAGGCCCACGCTGTTCGGCGCTCGGCCAAAGCGTCGTGCCGTAGCGGTGATACGGGATCTCAGCGTTGCGATGGCGATGAGCCGCATGTTAGGCCAGTTGGGTTCTATAATGATTCTAGAATGCCGGTCTTATCCTCGGCGAGTACAGCAACGAAGAGAGCGTGCTCCGGAGCGTCTCACACGGCGCAGCGGTTGAGTGTACGTCAGCGTCATCAAAGAAATGGAATCATGTGTCGATACATGCGACGTTATCTTCAATTCCGACGCCAAGGCGCGGGATACGTTGACGGCGAGCCAAAGTTCCAGAATACGACGGGGAGTAATCAATGGATATCGGTGAACTACTTGCTTTTTCAGTGAAGAACGGCGCCTCTGATCTACACCTCTCCGCCGGTCTCCCTCCGATGATACGCGTGGATGGCGACATCCGTAGAATAAATGTCCCCGCCCTAGAGCACAAGGTCGTGCATGGCCTCGTTTATGACATCATGAACGACAAGCAGCGCAAGGATTTTGAGGAGTTCCTGGAATGCGACTTCTCTTTCGAGATCCCGAGCCTCGCGCGTTTCCGCGTCAATGCCTTCAACCAGAATCGGGGCGCGGGCGCCGTTTTCCGCAACATCCCCTCCGACATACTATCCCTCGAGGATCTCAAGGCACCGAAGATATTTAAGGACATCGCCGACTATCCGCGCGGCGTGGTTTTAGTCACGGGACCCACGGGCTCCGGCAAGTCCACGACTCTGGCCGCGATGGTCAATCACATCAACGAGCAGGAGTACGGCCACATTCTTACCGTCGAGGATCCGATCGAGTTCGTGCACACGAGTAAGAAATGCTTGATCAACCAGCGTGAGATCCATCGCGACACCCTGGGGTTCAATGAGGCGCTGCGCTCGGCGCTCCGCGAAGACCCCGATGTGATCCTCGTGGGTGAAATGCGCGATCTCGAAACCATCCGGCTGGCGCTCACGGCCGCTGAAACCGGGCATCTGGTCTTCGGTACCTTACACACGAGCTCGGCGGCGAAGACCATCGATCGTATCGTCGACGTATTTCCCGCGGGCGAAAAGGACATGATGCGTGCGATGCTATCAGAATCGCTGCGGGCGGTGATCTCGCAAACATTGTTGAAGAAAACGGGCGGGGGGCGCGTGGCCGCGCACGAGATCATGATCGGGACTCCGGCGATTCGTAATCTCATTCGTGAAAACAAAGTAGCTCAGATGTATTCCGCGATTCAAACCGGAGCGCAGTTTGGCATGCAGACGCTGGATCAGAACCTGCAGGATCTCGTGAAAAGGAATGTCGTTAGCCGCAATGACGCGCGTACGATCGCAGTGAGCAAGGAAATATTTTAGAGCGGCGGCGAACCTAAGTCAGGAGCAGAATCATGGAGCGCGAACAAGCCATTAAGTACATGCGAGACCTCTTGAAGGTCATGGTCGAGAAGAAGGGATCAGATCTTTTCGTTACGGTCGATTTTCCACCAGCGATAAAAATAGACGGAAAAATCGTCCCGGTGTCGAAGACCAAGTTGACCTCAAACAATACGAAGGCGCTAGCATACGCCATCATGAACGATAAGCAGGTCAAGGAATTCGAAGCCACCAAGGAATCTAACTTCGCGATCTCCCCGGGAGGAATAGGCCGATTTCGTTGCAACGCGTTCGTACGCATGGGGTATACTGGCATGGTACTGCGTGTGATCGCAACCGAAGTGCCGAGCCTGGATAAACTAGGGCTGCCGCAGAGCTTAAAAGAAATTTCAATGGCGAAACGCGGGCTCGTGATCATGGTGGGCGCGACCGGTTCCGGTAAATCGACCAGCCTCGCGGCGATGATCGACCACCGGAACGAAAACAGCTACGGCCACATCATCACCATTGAAGACCCAATAGAGTTCGTTCATCAACACAAGAACTGTATTATTACCCAGAGGGAAGTCGGGGTCGATACGGATGACTGGGATATCGCATTGAAAAATTCGCTGCGCCAAGCGCCCGACGTGATCTTGCTGGGTGAGATCCGCGATCGCAAGACCATGGATTTCGGTATCGCTTTTGCCGAGACTGGACACCTGGCCATGGCGACCTTGCATGCGAACAACGCCAATCAGACCATGGACCGGATCATTAACTTTTTCCCGGAAGAGCGGCGCCCTCAGCTCCTGATGGATCTATCGTTAAACCTAAAGGCAGTGATCTCCCAGCGCCTTGTGCGCAAAAAGAACGGCGACGGGAGGGTGGCCGCGATTGAAATCCTCCTCAATTCACCGCTGATCTCCGACATGGTCCGCAAGGGGTACGTGCACGAGATCAAGGGTATCATGCAGCGCTCGAATGAGATCGGAATGAAGACCTTTGACCAGGCACTCTTCGATTTGCACGAAGAAGAGCTTATTACCTATGACGAAGCCTTGCGTAACGCCGATTCGATGAATGAGCTGCGGCTCCGCATCAAACTGGAGGGTAAGGCGGCAAAAGCAGGAGACAGCCTCGACGGATTGGAACACTTGAATCTGGTCAACGACGACGAGCGCAGTGGGATGATGCGCTAAGCGGCAGCCAATACCCCGAGCAGAGCGAGAACCAGTCTCCGATCCGAATTTTCAATCACGGGCGCCAGGTTCCATGGACATCACACCGTACCTTAAGCTCTTGGTCGAGAAGCAAGGTAGCGATTTGCATTTTACCTCCGGGGCGCCGGTCAAGATTAATATCGAAGGGAACCTGAGTTCCGTCGGTAAGACCTTGTTGACGACCGAGATGACGAAAGCGGCCGCCTACGGGATCATGAAACCTCATCAGGTCGAAATGTTCGAGGCGAATTGGGAGTGTGATTTCGCCATCGCGATAGCGGACAATTCGGCGCGTTTTCGTGTTAATGTGTTCCGGCAGCGGGGGGAGATCGCCATGGTGTTGCGGCGTATTCCCGCCATGATTCCCACGATCGACGAATTAGTCTTGCCGCAGATCCTCAAGCCTCTTGTCATGTACAAGCGCGGCCTTATTCTTATGGTAGGTGCGACGGGATCAGGAAAATCGACCACGCTCGCCGCCATGATCGGGCATAGGAATCACGATTCAAGCAGCCACATTCTAACCATCGAAGATCCCGTCGAGTTCTCCCATCCCAATGTTAAATCCATCATTAACCAGCGCGAAATCGGGATCGATACTAAATCGTACCGGCATGCGCTGCGGAGTGCGTTGCGGGAAGCGCCGGATGTGATTCTTATCGGCGAGGTCCGGGATCGGGAGACGATGGAAGCCGCAATCGAGCTCTGCAACACGGGCCATCTGTGTTTATCGACGCTGCACGCCAACAACGCGAATCAAGCCTTGGAGCGCGTGATTAATCTATTCCCGCTCGAAGCACGTGAACAGTTGTTCATGGATCTCGCGATCAACGTTCGGGCCATTGTTTCGCAACGCCTTGTGCAAGGTATCGACGCCAAGCGCTGTGCGGCGGTGGAGATATTGGTCAATACGCCGCATATCGCCGATCTGGTCCTCAAAGGAGATCTCGAGAAGATCAAGGAAGCCATGGAGGGTAGCGGCGTCAAAGGTATGCAGACCTTTGACATGGCGTTATACAACCTCTTTAAGGAAGGGCGCATCGAATTGGAAGAGGCCTTGAACAACGCGGACTCGCGTACTAATCTTGAGGCCAAGATCAATTTCGGTTAGGGCTTGGGCGCAACCCACCCCGGACCCGCCGCACGAAGGCCCTTTAGCCCCACCCGGTGCGGTGCGGTAGCAAGGACGAGAGGTCCATGCGATGCCGCCTTGATAGAGATCAACGCGACTGCGCCGTGGATTGAGCCTGCCGGATCAAGGTGAACACGGTGGCGCCGGGAGGTGTGAGCCGGCCCGGACGCGCGGCAGATCAGATACAATCCGCCCTGTGGATGTCTCGCGTATTATCGATCCTCTAAACACCGCGCAGCGCAATGCGGTGACGGCGGAGCCCGCCAATACGTTGGTTCTCGCGGGTGCCGGCAGCGGTAAGACACGGGTTCTGACCCACCGAGTCGCGTGGCTCATCGAAACGCGGCAAGCCTCGCCGCACGGGATCTTGGCGGTCACCTTCACCAACAAGGCGGCTGCGGAAATGCGAGGCCGTATCGAGACTCTCATGGTATCGGAGCTGCGTACGATCTGGATTGGGACCTTCCATGGGATCGCGCACCGGCTGCTCCGGCGCCATTGGCAGGAAACGGGTTTGCCGCGGAACTTCCAGATCATCGACAGCGACGATCAGTTGCGGCTTATCCGGCGCGCGATCCGTCACCTCGAACTGGACGAATCGCTTTGGGCCCCGCGCGAGGCGCAGTGGTTTATCAATGCGCGCAAGGAAGAGGGGTTGCGCGCGAAACATCTCGATGGGGTCGGGGACCCGCACGCTCGGACCCTCATCAAGATCTACCGTGCGTACGAAGAACGCTGTGCGGGTTCGGGCCTGGTGGATTTTGGGGAGATCTTGCTTCGAGCTCACGAGCTCTGGCGCAACCACCCCGAAGTCCTAGCGCATTATCGGCAGCGCTTCCCACACGTGCTCGTCGATGAGTTCCAAGACACTAACGCCATCCAATACGCGTGGTTGCGGCATCTGAGCGGAGCGAGCGGAAAGCTTTTCGTCGTCGGCGACGATGATCAATCGATTTATGGCTGGCGCGGCGCGCGCGTCGAGCACATGCAAATGTTTCAGAAGGACTTCGAGTCCGTGCGCCTCGTGCGCCTAGAGCAAAACTACCGCTCGACCGCGACGATATTGAAGGCGGCCAACGCGGTGATCGAGAATAACTCGTCCCGGCTCGGCAAGGAGCTTTGGACCGATGGCGCGGCCGGCGAGCCCATCATCCTGTTCACTGCTTTCAATGAGCACGAGGAAGCGCGCTTTTGCGTTGAGCGCATCAAGGGTTGGCAGGAACATGGCCGTCGTTATGACGATCACGCGATCCTCTATCGCACCAGCGCCCAGTCCCGGGTCTTCGAAGAGGCCTTGCGGCAATGCGGGATCCCGTATCGGGTCTATGGGGGCTTCCGGTTCTACGAGCGCGCGGAGATCAAGGATGTGCTCGCCTATCTGCGTTTGATCGCCTGGCGTGAGGACGACGCCGCTTTTGAACGGGTCGTGAACACCCCCAATCGAGGCATCGGTCAACGCAGCCTGGATGTTATCCGGGATACCGCCAAGCGCGCCGGAACCCCCCTTTATCGGGCGGCTCAAGCGGCGATCGGGGGCCGGGATCTCGGGGCACGCGCCGCCGCCGCGGTGAGCCGCTTCTTGAGTTTAATCGAGGACCTGTCAGCCGGCGCGACGGGTACGCCTCTCGGCACCCTGGTCAAAACGGTCATCACCGAAACCGGTCTCGAGGATCATTACCGCAAGGAAAAACCCGCGGGCGAAATCGATCGGCTGGAGAATCTTGAAGAGCTTGTGCGTGCGGCCGGCGACTATATCGCGGTCTTGGAGGAGGGCGCCGATCCATTGACGGAGTTTCTTGCGCTTGCGGCGCTGGAAGCCGGCGAGGGGCAGGCCAACGACTACGAGGACAGCGTGCAACTGATGACCTTGCACTCCGCCAAAGGCTTGGAGTTTCGCAGCGTTTTTCTGGTGGGTTTAGAAGAAGGTCTGTTTCCGCACCAACGCAGTAGCGATGATGCGACCCAACTCGAAGAAGAGCGGCGCCTCTGCTATGTGGGGCTGACGCGCGCCAAAGAATTACTCATCATTACCCATGCGGAAACCCGCCGCCTCCATGGAACGGAACACCGGCCGCAACGGTCGCGATTTATTGCGGAAATGCCTTCGGAACTGATCGCCGAGGTGCGTATAGGGACCGTTACCATGCCCCCGCAGGTTCAACGTTCCGAGTACGATGTGGCATTTCGACTTGGCCAGAGGGTAGTGCACGCCAAGTTTGGCGAAGGCATCGTGCTGCGGCTCGAGGGCGAGGGCCAGTATTCCCGCGTACAGGTTAATTTCGCCCAGGCCGGCGCGAAGTGGCTTGTGGCTTCCTATGCCGGATTACGTCCGGTATAACGCTATCGGCTTTGGTCCACCATATATATCACGGCCGCCTTTACGTCCGCGTCGGCCAGGTCGGCGCGCCCGCCTTTTGGCGGCATCATGCCGCCCTGGCCTTGAAATCCTTGAATCGCGTGCGCGACCAAGGTCTCCATGCCTTGCGCGACGCGTGGTTTCCAGGCCGCCTTGTCACCGAGCTTTGGCGCGCCCGCGAGCCCGCTGGTATGACACGCGAAGCAGGAACCGTCATAGACTGCCTTACCCTTGTCGTCCGGGGAGGCGCTTGCCGCACCGGACGCAGGAGCGTTCTCGGCAAGCGTCGGGGCTAGCCCACTCTCCGCCGGTTGCGCCGAAGGCACTTGTTCGGACGCTGCGCTCGCGGCCAGGGACTCAGTCGCGGGGGCGACCTCGACCTGCCCGACCGGGGCGATACGCTCGGCGATCGCCTGTTTTTCTTCCTCGGTAGGCCCGTCGTCGCCGACAGCATTATAAAAGTACATAAGGACGACCGAGAATACGACCAACGCACCGAGCACGCCGATAAGAGTTCTTATGAAATTTGCGTCTTCATCGCTGGTCATTGCTTGTTCCCTCCTGTGATGTTCCTAAGGAAATAATGGTATAGTTTTAATCGAACCATTATGAGGCGAAACGTATACCTAGACGATAAGGCAGTAAGTTCCTCGCGATAATTCTGCCCCCGTCCACGCGGTTTTATCGCTACGCTTAACCCATACCCCCGCGCCCTTAGCTCAGTTGGATAGAGCGTTGGCCTCCGGAGCCAAAGGTCAGAGGTTCGAATCCTCTAGGGCGCGCCAATAAAGGGGTTATATATCCTATAGTTACAGCACTCACAAGGAACAGGTGAAAACCACAAATAACCACATCTTGGCACAGTGAGTGTGCCACAAATGTGCCGAAAACGGTGTGCTAATTGCGTTTAACACTGGTGCATTTTGGCACACTGAGTAGGCTAGGAGAAATGGCCGACTCAGAGGCTGTGAATTTATTGTCCAATCCAGAGTAGGTGAGCCATGAGTTCCGCATCCCCGATGCTTCGCTTGGGCAAGGTTCGAGCGCCGAGCGACCCACGCGCAGCCCCCGCCTCTAACGTCCCCTCATCGAGCCCATCGGGTAAGCCAACCCAGCCCCGCTTTGTGAGCCCGCTGCACATACAGGGAGACCGTGCCCACCCCCACTGCGCAGGCCCGCGCGATCGCCCGATGGGGAAGCTTGGCCTCATACTTCAGCCTTAAGATTTCACGTAATTTTCTCATCAGTAGCCTCTTTCCAACCATCGCCGTAGGTCCTCCTCTTTTTGGAGGACCTACAGTTCGTTGGCTACCGATGAATGATCAAGTGGGTCGGAGTCAGGGACACGATGGCCCGGATTCCACATGAGCGTGGAACGTTATGAATCGTCGTTGCGCAGACGGCTGATCTTACGGTAAAGCGTGCGTTCGCTGATGCCTAGGATGTCGGCCACCTTACTTTTGTTTCCGTTGTGTTTCTTCAGTAACTGTGCGATGTATCGTTGCTCTAAGGGTCCCAAACCTTCGGTATTGTCATCCTCTTCTCTCTGGTCCGGCAGCGGTTTCCTATCTGCCTCAGCGTCTTCGATCCCCTCACTCTCAGCCAAGTGAATATGTTCTGGCCCGATCTCGCGGCTCGGACAAAGACTAGTGGCCAGTTGCAACGCATTGCGCAACTCGCGGATATTGCCCGGAAATGGGTGTGGCATCAGCCGATCTAGGGCCGCTTGGCTGATGCGATACAAGGCACCCGTGCCTGCGCTAATCGCTAGCAGCAGGGCTTGAACCAGCAGCGGAATATCGTCGCGGCGTTCACGCAGCGGCGGCAGGCGGATAGGAAACACGCCGACCCGGTAAAACAGATCCTGGCGGAAGTGTCCCATCTTGACCATGTGTGAAAGATCCCTGTTGGTCGCGCATACGACCCGGACATCGGAGTAGCAGGATTTGCTGCTTCCTACGCGGCGGAAGCTTCCGTTTTCAAGGGCCCGCAAGAGCTTGGCTTGGAGCCTGAGGGGCATTTCTCCCAATTCATCCAGGAACAAGGTGCCGCCGTCCGCTGCTTCGAAGAGTCCCTTTCGGTTGCCCGCCGATCCCGTGAAAGCGCCTTTCTCATGGCCGAACAACTCACTTTCGCAAAGTTCTTGGGTGAGCACCGTGCAGTCGACCACCACGAACGGTTTACCGTGCCGGGTGGAATGGCGATGGATGTACTCGGCCGCCAGTTCCTTGCCCGTCCCGGTTTCGCCTCGCAGCAGTACCGCGGCGTTACAGGCGGCCGCTTGATCCAGTCGGGCCAGTAGCCGTTTGAAGGGATCCGAAGCGCCCGCCATCTTGAACGAATTATTGCGGGTCGCCGGCGAGAAAGTGAGCGGTTGATGTGACTCGCCCAAGTAAACCGTCTGGTCCGTGCCCACTAGCGGATACCCGCGCACGTTCACCTGGCAGACCTCGCCTTCATTGTCCAGATGTGACCGCACTTCTGAGTAAGGCTCCGGACCGCGGAAGAACCTCATTTGCGATTCATAGGGCAGACGCGCTCTGCCGGACGCAGGCGATCCTTCGAACACCTGATGACAGGGTCGCCCCACAACCTCATCGCTAGTCACGCCGAAGCGCTTCTCGTAGGTGCTATTGATCGCCACGATAGCCAAAGCGCTGTCGATAACCACGAGCGGTTCGTCGTGGGTTTCGAGCAAGGACGCAAGGGTGATGAGGTTGCCGGTTGCCATCGGGTATGGCTATT
This sequence comes from Gammaproteobacteria bacterium, assembly GCA_050740435.1. Taxonomy (GTDB): domain Bacteria; phylum Pseudomonadota; class Gammaproteobacteria; order JACCXJ01; family JACCXJ01; genus USCg-Taylor. The sequence continues at coordinate 16,814 of JBOIDL010000016.1, read as the reverse complement.
GGACTGTCTTTAGTGAGCGTTGAGTGGGCGTGTCCTATTTCGAGTTGCTACTCCGTCCCAAACTTCCTAAGGCGGTGTGATGAAGCGGGTTATCGGCGGGATACACGCTTGTTTAACAGGCGGCTGAAAAACAATTGAGTCAACGCCGTTGCCTGATGACTTCACCCATGACAAGGTCGTCAGCCGGACTGACGGAATTGTCAGAGGCGCTGACAGCAATGGCAGATGGCTCCCGGCGGCGAGCGGTCTACAAGGTGGGCGGCCTGCCTAGCTAACGTTGAGGCGAGGGGCGAGCGGTATAACGATTATTGGCTTGGTATTTCATAGGGTTATACGGCAGACGTTGGGCGTCGCCGTATTGTGCCGAGGCCCCCCGGCACGAACCAGCGCGCGTTTGGCACGGGCAATGCTCCTAGAGAAGCGTGGTGAAAGAAAGCGGCCTCAACCGCGGTGACGCGGATCCAAGGACGGTGTCGATCATCACAAGGAAGGAGGGCCCGCGGTTATTTCAGAGCTGGCCCATTATTTAATCAGCTAATTAAGGAGAAGTGACATGTCCATGATTTCAAGAATTGCGGCGTTTGTGCGTGAGGAAGAAGGTTTGACCATTGTGGAGTATGCCATTGCGGGGTCTTTGGTCGCGGCCGGTACGGTTACCTTGTTCATGACCTTGGGGGACAACGTTTGCAACAGTATCGAAACCTTGGGTAATGCGGTAACTGGCAGCGCCGTGGTCGGTGCTGGCGGCTGCTAATAGGTATGAATGAATGTGGGTGGCTTCGGCCACCCACATTACTAGCGCAGGCCTTCTCCTAAGTACCGATCGCGTTTCTAGGGTCCTTATGAGAACACCTTACTGAGAAATACGCCCATGCTTGCGATCCTGACCTATCACCTATCTACGGTCCTGTTGTTACTCATCGTCAGCGCCGCGGCTGTTACGGATCTTCGCCGCCACCGCATACCGAATTTACTGAGTCTCGGCGGCGCGGGCCTGGGCCTCGCTCTGCAAACCTGGACGCTGGGGCTCAACGGTCTCTTCGACGCTCTCGGGGGCCTGTGCGTGGGGCTTGGGTTGCTCTTGCCCTTCTATATCGGCCGGGGCATGGGCGCCGGAGACGTCAAGTTGATGGCCGCTGCGGGTGCCTTTTTCGGCTGGCCAGACGCGCTGCTGGCGACCGGTATGAGTCTCGGCGCGGGCACCGTTATCGGCGGAGGGATCTTGGTGGTACGCGGCGGTCTAGGGCTTATGCTCAGCCGCTACTATTCGAGTTTGCGCTGCTTACTATCCACGGGTCAGCTCGTCTACATACCGGCCAGCGCCACGGAGCCCGCTAGAACCCGCTTCCCTTACGCCATCGCCATTGCCGCGGGGACGACGGCTGCCTTGTGGTGGCGAGATGAATTGAATTACCACGAATTTCATAACGGCATCCTGGCATTATTCGGAGCTGCTTAAATGGATCTCTTTGCTAGCGTAAAAAACACCTCGACCGTTTCCGCCAGCCAAAACCTGAGCGAGCTCGCGCCGCGGCCGCGCACGATCGAAGACACCGGGCTGAGTCAGCCGTTCCTCACGGATCTCCTGGCCAAGCATCTCTATCAGGCGAGCGTCTTGGATCAGCGCCAACTCTCCGAGCGCATCGCGCTCGCCTGGCCGGTGCTCGAACCGCTGCTCGGCGGTCTCCGCGCCGGGGCGTATATCGAGGTGCGGGGCGGTGTCGAAGGCTCGGCGTCCTTACGCTATGCGCTGACCGAGCGCGGCCGCGCGCTGGCGCTCGATGCGCTCATGCAGAGCGGTTATGTGGGGCCCACCCCCGTACCGCTCAAGGACTACAGCCGCGTGGTCGATGCCCAGTCTGTCCACCGCTCCCTGGTGACGCAGGACCGAATGCATAGGGCTTTCAGCAATATCCATGTCCGCGCTGGCTTGCTCGATCAACTTGGCCCCGCCATGCACTCCGGCCGGCCGATCTTCCTCTACGGCGCTCCCGGCACCGGGAAGACCTTCATCGGGCAAAGGCTCGCGAATTTGCTCGAAGGGCACGTGCTCGTTCCCCACGCCATCGCCGTGGGCGAGAACGTCTTTCAGTTTTTCGACCCGACCGTGCATCATGCCGCCGCCGATGAGCCCGGCACGGATTTCGTGCATCTCCGGCAAGGCTACGATCCGCGCTTCGCACTGTGCGAGCGGCCGGTGGCCATGACCGGCGGCGAGCTAACGCTCGACATGCTAGAGCTCAGTTACGACCCCTTATCCAAGCAGTACCAAGCGCCCTTGCAGCTCAAGGCCAATAACGGCCTCTATATCGTGGACGATCTGGGCCGCCAGCGCGTGGCGCCCGTGGATCTGCTGAACCGCTGGATCGGGCCGATGGCCGAGAAGCGGGATTATTTGAGCTTCGGGTCGGGCCGGCGTTTCCCCGTACCCTTCGACGTGATCCTGCTGTTCTCCACCAATCTCAAACCCTTGCATCTCGCCGATGACGCCTTTCTGCGGCGGCTCGGATACAAGGTGCATTTCGATACCTTGCTCCCCGCCGAGTACGAGGCCATCTGGCGACAGGTGTGCGCGGAGATGCAGATGCCGTTTGACCCGGCCATGCTGCATTACGTGCTGGGGCTTTATTCGACACAACAGATCCCCTTGCTGCCCTGCCATCCTAAGGATCTGCTGGGGATCGTCATGGATCAATGCCGCTATCACGACGAGCCCACGGCGGTCACCGCCCAGAGGCTGCGGATGGCCTGGAATAGTTATTTCGTTAAGCCTACTTAAGTTGTAAGGAAGCTCTGCCGCTAACGGCAACGGCCATGATTCTCCTAACGGCCGAATGAGTGAGAAAACGTAACGCGTTTAGGCAGCTTATAACCGTTGCCGGTATAGAAAAGGGGAGGGGTAACCGACCATGTTTAGAAGTAGAACGTTGATGTTGTTTGTCCTCGCCGTGCTCCTGGGGGGCGGCGCGGTTTGGATGGCGAACCGCTGGGTGCTAGCGCAGTTAAAACCCAGCGCTGGTTCGGATACCGGGATTGTCGTGGCGGCGCTCGAGATCCCCTTCGGCTACAAGGTCGAGCCGGCGCATATAAAGGTTGTCAGTTGGCCGAAAACGACCCTGCCGCCGCAGTACTCCACCGATGTAAAAGACGTGCTGGGGAAAGTGGCCACCCAGACCATCTACCCCGGGGAAGTCATGATCGAGAGCCGCTTGCGGGAGCATCTGGGCGGAAGCACGCTATCAGCCCTCATCACGCCCACTATGCGCGCAGTCACGGTGCGGGTTAACGACGTGGTAGGTGTCGGTGGCTTCCTCCTTCCTAATAATCGCGTAGATGTCCTCGCTACCCGGCGCGACCAGCACGATAGCGAAGCGCGGACACGCACGATCCTCGAAAACATCAAAGTGCTGGCTGTGGATCAGGAAGCCTCGCAGGATAAAGAAAAGCCGGTGGTGGTCCGGGCCGTGACCTTGGAGATGACACCGGAACAGGCCGAGATCGTGGTGACGGCCACCGAAGAAGGCTCGATCCAGCTTGCGTTACGCAATCCGCTCGACGATCGGGCCGCGCCCAAGCCGCAACTTGCCAACGCTCCCGCGCCTCTGCCGACGCTTGCGCCGGTGGTGAAACCCATCAGGCGCGCGCACCCGGCCGGGCCCACGGTGATCGTCATCAAGGGGACAACCGCGAGCCGAGTCAAATGCACATGGAACGAATGCTAGCGAGAAACATGAACGCATCAACCTTCGGGGAGATAAAGAAAACGCATGAACCGTACAACAGCCAGTTTTTCCAACGTTCTCACCCTTCTTGGGTCGGGAATACTGACGATAGCGATTGTCGTCATCATGTCACTCACCTGGCCCCGCGCCGTCGAGGCGCAGGGCCAGAGCTTCCGGGTCACGGTCAATAAAACGCGCATCATCACTCTAGCGCGGGCTACGAGTCAGATTACGGTGGGCAATCCTGGGGTCGCCGACATTCGCCTGTTGACCCCGACTCACCTTTACGTGCTGGGCACGACACTTGGTAGCACGAATGTAACGCTGGGCAGTAAGTCGAGCGGTTTCTATAACACCATCGACGTCGAAGTGACGCATGATATCGATGGCTTGAAGGCAAAAGTTCACGAGATTTTGCCGAACGAGAAACCAAAGATATTCTCTTCGCAGGGCGCCATCGTGCTGGCCGGCGAGGTGTCGAGTCTCGAGAAGATGGATGCCATTTTATCGCTCGCCAAGACCTTCCTCCACAAGGGCGCAAAACCGCCCCTGGGTCAGCCAGGCTTCAACGTCGAATTTGGCGGGGGCGCCGGCACGCCAAGCACGCCGCTGCAGGCCGGCGCATCGCCGCGAGCAGCGCAGGGGCAAGAGAACAACATCGTCAATTTGATGCAGGTGGGCGGGCCGCATCAAGTGATGCTCGAGGTCAAGGTGGCGGAGATGAACCGCACCCTCGCGAAAAACCTCCGGGTCGATTTCTCGGCGCTGGATCCCTCGGGCCGGTGGAGCGGCGGCGCGATCCGCGGAACGGCGCTGATCGATCAATTGACCGACGCCATCGCCATCGCGCCTGGAATAATCAATCCGGCAGGCTTGTTCGCACGTTTCATCAGCAAAGACGTTCGTTTCAATGCTGTGATCAACGCGGCACGGAATCACGGCCTAGCGAAAATCTTGGCCGAGCCCACCGTGACGGCGATTTCTGGTCAGGAAGCGAGCTTCCTCTCCGGCGGCGAATTTCCCATTCCGGTGGCGCAAGACAACGACACGGTCACGATTGAATTCAAGGAATTCGGCGTGGGCCTCAAATTTCTGCCGGTGGTCCTCGACTCGGATCGCATCAGTCTTAAGCTCAATATCGACGTCAGTGAATTGACCAATAGCAATGCGGTCACGGCCGGAGTCACCAACACCCAAAACGTGTTTGTCATCCCCGCCCTCACAAAACGCCGGGCCAGCTCCTCGCTGGAGCTTTCCGACGGCCAGACCATGGGGATCGCGGGTCTCATCAGCGACAACCTGCGAGATTCGGTGGAGAAGTTCCCGGGCTTGGGTGAGATCCCAATCCTCGGACAGCTCTTTACCAGCCAGGAGTTCCAGAAGAACCAGACGGAGCTCATCATCTTCGTGACGCCGCGCATCGCCCGGCCCATGCCAAGTTCCAAAGTCAAACTACCGACCGACAGCTTCATCGAACCGGACGATGTGGATTTCTATTTGATGGGTCGCACGGAGGGCCAGCAACCGAAACAGCGGGTCGCAGCTGGGTCGGGCAAGGGCGGCATGAGCGGCAATTTCGGACAACAACCGTAAAGGGATGACACCATGATGCAAGTACATACTACACGCACCCTATTCACCGGCCTCGGTGTATTGCTCTTCGCGGGTCTTCTAACGGGCTGCGCAGAATGGAGCAGCCGTCCGGCGAATGTCGAGCGGGACTTTGGCAATGCCGTGCGCGAAATGACGCGGGCCCAGGTCTACGACCGGTCCAAGGTGCTCAACCCCGATCCGGAGCCTGTGAACGGCTACGAAGGCAAGAAGGCCGAGCAGGTGTTGGAGAAGGTCTATCGCAAGGACATCGCGAGTCCGCGAAGGGTGGAGAAAGATATTATGTTCCGGATAAGCGGTGGTGGAGCCGGCGGTGGAGGCGGCGGAAATTGATATTCGAGAATGAGCGGCGCGCATGATAACCGTAACAACAGCTAAGAAAATTCCGCATGAGTCCGAACGCCATCGAGACTCATCATGCCCGTACCGGGACTGCAGCGGCGCGCGCCCGAAAAGGCGGCATGGTCGGGATGAAAGATTTCATCAGCGTCCTAAGCAACGCGGCATCGTCATTCCCTTGGTGGCGATTGCCATGCTCGCGCTTCTCGCGATGGCCGGGCTGGCGCTCGATATGGGCCACCTCTACGAGAACAAGACGCGGCTGCAGAACGTCGTCGACGCCGCCGCACTGGCCGCCGCGCAGAAGCTGGGCGAGACCCCGGGCGATCAAGCAGCCAAGGAGTCAGCCGCAACGACCGCCGCCGAGGACACCATCGTTCTCCATAACAAAGGCAAGACCGGCAACGCGGAGTTGGGTTCGATTCTGAGAAGCGACGTGACCGTCACGTTTTTTAATCTGGTCCCAGGGGTTTGCGCTGGAGTCGGATTCGACCCTTGCTTCGTGCGGGTAGTTGTCAACAATCTGAGCCGGCCCAACTTCTTCGCTCAAGTGCTGACGGCGATAGGCGCCACCAAGACCGTCGCCGCGCGCGCGGCTTCTGGTCCAATTGCTATTGAGCCGTGTAATATATTCCCTGTGACGGTGTGCGCTAAGCCAGCAGTCGCGGGCGGTCCGATCGATATGGATGACGATACGGATGACGGTCTCTTCTTTGGTTATCCGATTAATGGCGCCGCCTGCCTCAAGAGCCCTAATAGCGGCGGTCAGCCAAGCCCGGAATGTGCGGCGCTTGGCCCCGGCAATTTTCACTTGCTCGACCTCGACGAGTCTCACGGCGGTGATGACGTCTGCGTACATCTCGCGGGAGCCTATGAAGGGTGCCGAGGAGTTGGTGAGAACCTTGATTTGGCGCAAGGTTACAAGAACGGCCCGGTTCAGAATGGTGTAAACACTCGCTTCAACGAGTACCCACCCGGTAGCAGTTGTGGAGGAGGGATCATCACTCGGCAAACCGCGCCTCCGGACACGGTGGTCTCGTATGGTCCCGGGGCACCCGGAGAAACCCACACGTCCTGGCTATCGGCACCTACAGAGGTAGCGGATGGTAAAAAAGGTCGGCGAGTGGTTGGCGTCCCGATCGCGAACTGCCCCACGCCTTGTAGCGGCAACAGTTGCACCCCGCCCGTGCTGGATTTCGGCTGCTTTTTTCTGCGCAATAAGATGAATAATGGAAAACCAGGCGAGTTAATTGGGGAGTTTGTGGGTACGGGCTGTCTCGAGAAGGGTACGAGAACCGGCGGGGGGCTCGCCGGTCCCTACAAGATGGTGCTCTATAAAGATGCTACCAGCGGTGATTCGTAGGCGCCTGGTCATGCAGCGGATCCCCACCCAAAAAGGCGTCGCCATCGTGGAGTTTACGATCGTGCTGCCGCTGCTGTTGCTGCTGATGTTGGCCATCGCCGAATTCGGCCGGGCGCTCTACCAGTACAACGCGCTGATCAAGGCGGTCCGCGACGGCGCGCGCTTCATGTCGGAAAATGCATTTTTGGGAGACTCCCAGCTCCCCAACGATACGGCGCGGCTAACCGAGGTAAAGCAGCTCGTGGCCAATGGCGCCATCGGTGCTGTGGCCTGTGGCGCCTACGGTGGTGCTTGCCAGGATCTGCCGGGGTTTGTGACAGCGCACGTCAATACGCCCACGCTCTATCAGGATGCGGCGGGGGATTACTACGTCACGGTGAGCAGCAGCGCCTATACCTATCAGCCTATGCTCTACAACCTCCTGCCGCTGACGTCGATCGCCGTGAACATTCCACTCCAAGCATCCACCACGATGAGGGTGTTATGACCGTGAGCACGCGCCAGCGAGGGACCACAACGGTTGAATTCGCCCTCATCGGCTTGCTGTTCTTTATCGTGTTGTTCGGAATCATCGAGTTCGGGCGGCTGCTGTTTACCTGGAACACGTTGACCGAGATGACCCGGCGGGGCGCGCGGGTGGCGGCGGTGTGCCATCCCATCGACCACGCGGATCAGATCGAGCGAGCCACGGTGTTCAGCGATCCCGGGAGCGGTGGGGACAGTCCGTATCTGCTTAATTTGAGGCCCGCCAATGTGACGGTGGATTACCTCAACGAAGCGGGGAACGAGGTCGACCCCGCCGCCGTCCCTTTGAGCACCATTTTCTACGTACGCGTGAGCATCACTGACGACACGGTCGATCCCGCGCCCGGCTACCAGCATGAAATGTTGATACCGACGTTCAGTTTGACGCCGACCTCGCCGCCGTTCGCGACCACGATCCCCAGCGAAAGCCTCGGTCTTATTCCGGGAGGGGCCACCCAATGCCCGTTCGGTTAATTTCCTAAATGAAGCAATAGCAGCGATGGCCAACACTCTTCGACTTCTCGTGACCAGCAGATCCAAGCAGGATATCGAGGCGCTCGCCGCGCTCTTGAACAAACTGCCCGGGATGGAGATCAAGACGCGCTTGATCACCAACGGGCATGCCGATCCGCTCTATGGCGTGACCGATCTGCCGGATGCCCTGGTCCATCACATGGACAGCGGCGACGCGGAACATCTCAAGGCGCTCGCAGCGCGTTCGGCCGCAGCGCGCGTTCCCACGATCGTCCTCGGCCCAGCCGGTAACGGGGAACTCATGCGTTTGGCGATGCAGGGCGGCGCGCGCGATTTCCTGACGCATCCGGTAGTCGCCGCTGAACTCACGGTTGCCTTGCAGCAGATCGCCAAGGACAAACGCTTGATCGGCGCAGGGCAGAGCGGACGCCTGACAGCGCTCATTAACGCCAAGGGAGGATCGGGCGCTTCGCTCTTCGCCTGCAACCTGGGGCATATGTTGGCAGTGCATTGCGGCATGCGCGTGGCCATTATGGATCTCGATCTACAATTTGGTACCCAGGCGCTTACGCTCGATCTGCATCCCGAGCAAGGTTTGCTTGAAGCGCTGAAGGTTGCCGACACGCTCGATCTGATCGCCCTGCAAGGCTATGTCGCTAAGCACAAGAGCGGCTTGCACTTGATAGCCGCCAACCCGGAGCATGTGACCTTGCCCGACGAAGTTTCCCCGAAGCAACTGGGGCAACTTCTCGATCTGATGCTGACGGGATACGAGCATGTGATCGTGGATCTCCCCAGGCTTATCGATCCCCTGCTGCACATGGTGGTGGAGCGCTCCGACCGGATCGTGATTTGCCTACAGCAAAACGTGGCGAATATTCGGGACGCCACCCGGCTTCTCAATATCATGAGAAACGATTTGGAAATCCCCTCCGATCGCTTCACCGTCGTGGTCAACCGTTATCAGGAAAATCACCCCGTGCGCATCATCGACATCAAACAAAGCTTGAAGACTCCTTCGCTCGTGCTCGTACCCAACGATTTCAAGCGTGTCAGCGCTGCCGCGGATCTGGGTACGCCGCTCTACGAATACGCGCCCAGCATCCCGATTACCCGCGCGCTGCTCAAGTTCGCCGATGATGTGAGTGGGAAAAAGGAGGCCGGAAAGAAGGGTCTGATCGGTCGATGGTTTTCGAGAATATCGCCAGAAGGTTAAGCCATGGATCTCAGGACACGAATCAAGAGCCGCTTCGTCGGCGCCGAGAAAGAGATGCTCCAGCCCGCTGACAGATTGGCCACGCCGGCCATTCACCCCGGCGAACGTCCCAAGCCGCTGGATCTCCGCGTAGCCACCGGTACAGAGCAGGAATGGAAGCTGCGTATCCATCAGAAGCTGCTCGAGGTCATCGATCTCTCGCTCATCAGCAGTCTGGAAGAGAAGCAGGCGCGCATGCAGATCCGCGAAATCACCCAGCGCCTCATGGAAGAAGAAGCGGTCCCGCTCAACATGGCGATACGCCAGCAGATCGTCAAGCAGGTGGAGGACGAAATTCTGGGCCTCGGTCCTTTGGAGCCGCTCCTCGCGGACCCCACTATCTCGGACATTCTGGTCAACGGCACGAATTGTATCTATGTGGAGCGCTACGGCAAACTTGAAGCGACGCCACTACGCTTCCATAGCGAAGCGCATCTCATGAACATCATCGATCGTATCGTGTCGCGGGTGGGGCGCCGCGTCGACGAATCCGCTCCGATGGTGGACGCGCGGCTCAAGGATGGTTCGCGCGTCAATGCGATCGTGCCGCCGCTCGCCATCGACGGGCCATGCCTGTCCATCCGCCGCTTCAACGTCGACCGCATGCGTATGCCGGATCTCGTTGTGCGGCGCGCCTTGACGCCGATGATGGGTGAAGTGCTGGCGGGTGTGGTCAAGGCCCGCCTCAATGTGATCGTATCGGGGGGTACGGGGTCCGGTAAAACGACAATGCTGAACGCGCTGTCCGGGTTCATTCCCGAGGATGAGCGCATCATTACCATCGAGGATTCCGCGGAGCTTCAACTACAGCAACCCCATGTCGTGCGCCTCGAAACTCGGCCCGCCAACATCGAGGGTAAGGGTGAGATCAAGCAGCGCGAGTTGGTGCATAACAGCTTGCGTATGCGGCCCGAGCGGATCGTCGTGGGCGAAGTGCGCGGAGCGGAAGCTTTCGACATGTTGCAAGCGATGAATACGGGCCACGACGGGTCGCTGACGACCATACACGCTAATACGCCGCGAGACGCGCTCGCCCGTCTCGAGAACATGGTCGCCATGACGGGACTGGATCTTCCCGTGCGGGCGATCCGTACGCAGGTAGCCTCGGCGGTCAATGTGATCTTGCAATTGGCCCGTCTAGAAGACGGGCAACGCAAGCTTATCAGTGTGCAGGAGATCAATGGCATGGAAGGCGATGTCATCACCATGAGCGAGATCTTCACTTTCGAACGCCGTGGCATAGATGAAAATGGGCGGGTGATTGGCCGTTTCCGTGCGACCGGCATCATCCCGAATTTCAGGGAGCGCCTGCAGAAGCGCGGTATTCACATCGGCACGGAGTTGTTCGATCCGCACCGTGAAGAGGAATGGGGAGAACTCTGAGATGGATGGCAACACACTGACGGTTTTTCTGATCCTGGTGTTCGGCGCGGTGTTCGTGCTCGCGCAGACCATCTTGGTACCGAGCTTCGGCACCGACAAGCAGGAATCCAAACGCTTGCGTAAGCGTTTGGGCACGATCCTGGAAGACTATGGCCCAAGCAGTGCTGTCTCGCTGGTCCGCCAGAAGTACCTGAAGGGTTTGTCGCCTCTGGAGCGCTGGCTAGAATCGTTGCCCGGGATGGCGTCGCTGGAGACGCTGATCGAACAGTCGGGGCACGCTTTCCCCGCCTACCGTCTCGTCATGCTCTGCGCGTCGCTGGGGGTTGCCGTGGGCGCCATTGTATGGTTCGTGAGCCACCAACCTCTGATCGCGTTGGCAGCGGTACTGTTCGTACCCTGGTTACCCTTCTTGAAACTCCAGCGGGATAGGGCGCTGCGTTTCGAGAAGTTTGAGGAGCAATTGCCGGATGCACTCGATGTGATGACGCGGGCGCTGCGTGCGGGCCACCCATTCAACGAAACTTTGCAGATGGTTTCAAAGGATATGACGGATCCTATTGCCAGCGAGATGGGCATGACCTTCGACGAGATCAACTACGGCGTGGATTTCCGGCAGGCTTTTCAAAATCTCCTGACACGGGTGCCCAGCATGTCGCTGATGGCGCTCGTGACAGCCGTGCTGGTGCAGCGCGAGACGGGCGGAAACCTTGCTGAGATTCTGAGCAGTATCAGCAAGGTGATTCGCGGCCGTTTTCGTTTCCAGCGCCGGGTTCGCACCTTATCGGCCGAGGGACGGCTGTCCGCCTGGATCTTGGCGCTTATTCCGTTTTTCCTTTTTGGCATACTTTTTCTCACCAGCCCAGGTTACTTGACGGTATTAGTTGTGGATCCTCTAGGAAGAAAGCTGATTGCTATATCTCTCGTGCTAATGATTATCGGCAGCTTCTGGATACGTAGACTACTCCGCATCGGGGTTTGAGCAATCCAAGCAATGGACTACTTCATACAGATAGTATCGAACCTAGGCCAGGACCCCGCAGCTATGCGGTGGCTCATGGTCACTATAATCGCCAGTGCTATTTTCGTAGCTGGCTTTGGTGTGATTCTGCTAGTCACCGGAGCTTTCGATCCGATCCGTAAGCGGCTCTATGATGCCGCCGGTTATCAGCAGCCAAGGGGTATTGCGAGTGAACGTGTCGCTAAGCAGTTTGAAAAGATTACTCCCTATATCCTGCCGCAAAACTGGAAACGAACAGAATCAGGGCGGCGGTTGGTGTATGCGGGTTACCGCTCTCCCAATAATCTAGCTATCTATTACGGGATTAAAACCCTGTTCATCATACTCCTGCCCGCTTCGGTGTTTTTCCTAGCGCCGTGGTTTCCACACCTTACAGGTAAGCAGGTATTTCTCTATGCCGCAGTAGTGGGCTTCATTGGCATGGTGATACCTAGCCATGTCCTCGACCGCAAGGTGGCTACCCGCCAGCGCTGGATCAGCAATGGCTTTCCGGACGCCATCGATCTGTTGGTGGTATGTACCGAAGCCGGATTAGGCTTGAACGCGGCATTGCAACGTGTCGCCCGGGAGCTGGAGGCGAGCCATCCGGCGTTGGCCGAAGAGATGGCGCTGGTCAACGCCGAGATCCGGGCTGGCGTAGATCGTATCGAGGCGCTGGGCAATCTGGCGAAACGTACGGGTTTGGAGGATGTTAGAGGATTTGTCACTTTGCTTGCCCAGAGTCTTAGATTCGGCACAAGCGTTGCTGAAACGCTCCGGATTTACTCTGAGGAGTTCCGCGATAAGCGCATGCAACGCGCCGAAGAGTTAGCGGCCAAGATTGGGACCAAGATGATCTTTCCACTCGTCACGTGCCTGTTCCCAGGGTTTTTCGTCATCGCTATCGGACCAGCGGCGCTTAAGGCCATCGCTGCGTTTTCGGGCATGAATCATTGAAGCCAGGACGCTCGTAAAATTCTTGTTATAGCATCCAAATCTTATTCTTCCTCTCCTCCCAAGGAGGAAAAGAGGAACTAAACTGAGGCCTTTTAATGAAGATAAGCACGATATGGAGGCACACATTGTTTCCAGAAAAGTTCCATAGGCGCGGATCATCCGAGCTAGCACTTTCTATTTTGCTGCTTGTTGTCTCGGGTTGCGCTTCTATGCCGGCTGATAAAAAAGCATCGAGCGAATTCGACACGTTCTACGATGGTAAGGGGAAGCCGCTGTATGAAGCACGCGGAGAAGCGACTACCGTGCAAGAGGCGCTCGGGCGGGGCGACGCGGCGCATAGCCTCGGGAATACCGACGAGGCGCTATACGAGTATGTGAGGGCTCTCGAACTCGATAGTAAGAACCACGAAACGCTTTACAAGGTGGGCACCATCCACGCTGAGATTGGAAATAACGAGTTGGCCGAAACGGCCTATCGCATGGCTTTGAAACTGGCCCCAGACCATGCCAGTTCGTTGGAAGGGCTAGCCTTGATGATGTTGGACAAGCATCAGCATCCCGAGGCAGAGCAACACCTAAGCGCGGCCATCAAGTCCGATCCCAGCCGCTGGCGATCCCATAACGGTTTGGGGCTTATCGCCGACATGAAGAAAGATTACGCGCGCGCCATTTCGCATTATCAGGCGGCTTTGCAGGCTCAGCCTGATTCGCCGCTCTTGTTGAACAACCTTGGATATTCCAAGTATCTAGCCGGCGATCGGGTCGGCGCTTTCCAGTTGTTCGAGCGGGCGTTGGAAATTGATCCTAAATTTGAGCGTGCCTGGTTGAATAAGGCGCTGGTCCATGCACGCAACGGCGACACAGACGCAGCATTTGAGGCTTTTCGCCAGACTTTGGATGAGGCTTCTGCCTATAACGATCTGGGTTATATCTACATGTTGGACGGGAGATACGATGAGGCGGAGCAGTTTTTCCAGGAGGCCATATCTGCCTCCCCAACCTACCACGCTTTGGCGTATGCGAACCTGAATCAGCTACGGGCCTTGCAATCCAAATAGCCAGCGGGAGGAAGCGCTTATCACGGGCGGTTTGCTAGGCGGTGGGAAATTTCTGTAGGACACTTCACGAAATATGCACTGGCTTGCCTTTTGCGCAAGATAGCTTCGGCCGAACATATCCTCGATTGAGATGCCAACCAAACGGATGACAGCACCCAAGCTACCATTGCCAAACTCACCCACTTCCGCGGCAAATGCCGTTACAACCACTCGATCCGTTACGAGAGAGGGCGTACAGAATCCGACCCACGATCCGCTCCTCCCTCTGACGGTAGAGGATAGAGAAAGAACGAGAGTTCTGCGTCCCGATGAGATCCCAGCCCACCTTTACAACGTACGCAAAGCGTCTCCGGAGAAAAATGCTAAAAAGACGATTACAAAAATAGCGAAGTTTGCTCGGTGGCCAGCGGTTACACTGGCGGCAGGGCTCTTGGTTGTGGGAGTGTGCTTACTACTTGTCTGGGCGTGGATATAACCGAGGTTGCTGCCGGGTCAAGGTAGTGACAGCTATTCTCGATACACCAGTGCCCGCGATTGATGTTGAGCGGCCGTTGCGGGTTGGTCTCATCGGGTGGCCTGCTGGTAATGCAGTAAGCGATGTCGTATGAGCGTTTGTCGGTTTTTTTGTTGATGGAGTGACGTTCGATGGCGTAGGCCTGTTCGACATGGGGAAAATCGAGATAGCCGTTGAGGGCGGTGGTCGCCCAAATCTTACGCGTCTCGATGCGGCCATGATCGGCCGGGTCAACGGTGACAAAATCGGGTGCCTGTCGGTTCTGGAAGTAGCGTATGAGGTCTTGATGCAGCGTCGGCTGGTTGCCTTTGACGGTGAAGTGGTAATGGGCAAAGCGCTCGGTAACCAGGTAGTCAGCGAGCTTGCGCTGCGTCAATAAGGCATTGGCCGTGATAGTCCTTGGCGGTGATATCGATGGCCGCGAGCAGCGGGGCGGCCATGGTAATTTCGTTGGTTTGCTTGCGTTCTTCGCTGTCGCTGTCTATTGGCAGGGCACCCACTTTTTTTTGGGTGTAACAGGCTTGGCTTTGATGACCGATGACGCTCATGATGTGGGTCTGACTGCCGTTCTCATCGATCTCGTCTTCATCGTCTTGCCGTCGATGGCAAGACTCGTATCGTCACGGCCATACGCCTCATTCCAGCGTTGCAAGGCGCGATCTAGTGCAATCGGATCGACGCGGATCAAGACGTCGCGAATGATGGACTCACTCGGCACCAGGTACTGTCCCGGTTTTTCGCGACGGCAGCCGAAACGTTCCCGCGCCAGCGGGCTCAAGCTTTTGGCCCAGTCCGAGATGGCTTTGTAACGACGCATCCCACACAAGATCGCTGCAGCGGCAATGGCGAGCACCGTGGCCAGACGGTGCCGCCGCCCTTGGCGACGACGGGGATCGAGAATATCGAAGAAGAACGTGGGCAAGGATCGCATGAGTCACGGCGTGTCGAGACGTGGTTGGCGCAACACGTCATAACCGCGTGTTCGGTGGACTCCTCATCGTCCTCAAGCTGGTTGAAAGACTTGTTCGTCAGTGAAAATGCTAAGCGCCGCACGGGGCGTCCTACGAAGGCAGAACAGATCGCTCGACGAGGAGAGTCGTCATGATTGGATCGGCGATGCGAAGGTTAAGCGATCGACCGAAGACCGCATCGGTACCGTGTAGTGAACACCAACGTAATCACACTGCCGATCCGCATGAACTCGTGGCTGTGGCTGTGGCTGTGGGCGCGTTTCTGGCGTCTATTACCTTGGCTTTCGGTTTCATCCCGGGTAGTTATTCTTCCGTCACCGCGTGTCGCTGCTCTGGGCGCGTACCCGTTAGCGCCGCTTTACCGACCTGGGTACCGCACTTTCCGTAGTGCTTCAACCGGCTCGCGAACTGCCCAGTTCCCAACCTATGAACCTCCGCGTGCTATCAAGTCTGTCCCCGTCGGTCCACAGCGGCCGACGAAGTCGGTCCAGCGCTTGGTTCGCGTGTCGTAGAAGCACGCGCGCCGTCGCCGGCTTCGGACTGTGGACTACGGAGACGGTGTCACCAGTGCCTATGGTCAGGATCCGAGATGATCCATATGCCGCGCTTTGCAAGCGGTAACGGTTCCCGCGGTGGACGGAATTTCGGATTTGGGAAATCGATGGCTTACGCTGGCTTCAATGCCGTTCGCGATCATTTTGGTCACGGGCATTTCGCAAGCGTCAAAGCGCACGCGGAACGCTGGGGTGAATTTACGAAGTGGGCTAAATCGCACGGGGTCAGCGATGCCAGGGATATTACGGTCGGTAGGATTCAAACCTACGGAATGTACTTGTGTGATCGCATACGAAATGGGGACCTCGCCGTGAGTACCGCACAAAATACGATCTCGAGCATTAACGTGATCATGGAATGGATGCGAAGGGATAAAGGCGTTTGGCAATCACCCGCACGTTTAGTCGGCTATCGCTCGGCCGTGCGCGAGACACCACCGCTATGGGTGGACCGCAGTCGACTCTATGAGCTTCGAGATACGATTGTCTCGGAGGGTCGGGCGTATGCAGGACACCTTGCCGCGATGATCGGTCTCGGTCGAGATCTTGGTCTTCGCTGGAAGGAAGCGGCCCTGATCGATGCGCAGGCTGCATTAAAGCAAGCCAGTAACGAGGGCAGGGTAACATTGGGAACCGGCACGAAAAAGCAGGTTCCACGGGACGTTCCGGTTCGGACAGAGCGGCAGATCGATGCATTGGTTCGGGCGGTACAGGTACAGGGCCAGGGTAGGAGTCTGATTCCTACGGGCCTTCGGTATGCAAGTTTTTCTCAGTCCGTCAGTCGTCTCTGGCACGCATCGGACGGCGAACGGTTCCATGACCTGCGCTCTGCATACGCGTGCGAGCGTTACCAAGAGTTAACTGGACAGCTAGCCCAACTTTCTCGTGCGCCGTGCCAAGGCACGGTCTTTCAGCGGGTGCGAATCCCGCCCGGCAACTTTCGCTCCAGCCGGTAGCAATCGGAGCAGTCGCGGAGGTACGAAGCGGCTGAAGCCTTCGGTGTAGAGGGTCACGCAAGGTGACTTGGCGAGTATGCAGGCCGTAACGTGAGTGAACGCTGAGCAGGCCTCGAAAAGGGTGATGCGGAAGCC
>JBOIDL010000015.1:0-35284 GCA_050740435.1 Gammaproteobacteria bacterium | reverse complement strand
GACGCCGTCCGCCCGCCGCGGGCCGCGCGGCTCATGTGGGAGCGGTCGGCGCGCCACCGGGCCGTGGCCGGGTGGCTGCTCTCGGGCGGGCTCGCCGCGTTGCCGCTGGCGTTGGTCTACAACCGCGCGAGCGATCTCCCGCTGACGCCGGCGCACGTGCTCCTTACGCTGGGTACGATGATCCTCGTGGCGATGCCGCCAATCGCGCTCTCGCTCGGCTGGGACTGGGCCGAGGGGCTGTGGCGGACCGCCTTGCTGACCGTTGCCGCGGCCGCAGCGTTCCTCGTCGCCAGCGTCATGCAGCGCGTCGTCGCCGGCCGCACGCCCACGGCCGACCAGGCGCTGAACGTGATGATCTACTACCAGTTCGCGGCCGCGCTCCTGTCGCTGCCGCTGCTGCTCTTCCTTGCCAGCGGCGCGGCGCGTGTCCGCGGCGTGATGCCGATCGTTTTTGGCGGCGTAGTCGTCTTCGGCGCCGCGCCCTTTGCGGCGACCGAGCTGTGGGTCGCGATCGGCGGCACGCAGGCGGGCACGCGCGCGATGCTCGAGACGCCCTGGCTGTCGTCGCGTCACGGGCTGCTTGTCGCGCTGGCGCTGCCCTTCGGCGTGCTGATGGGCTGGCGGCTGCACGCGCTGGCGGGCGCCTACGCCGCGAAGCGCTTCTCCGATGTGCAGCTGCTCGCCAGGGCCTTGTGGCTGATGTTCGTGGCGATCGTGGCCATTGATCTGCTGAACAGCCACCCCGATCGGTGGTGGGGCGCTGCGGCCGCGGCGACGGTGATCCTGCTGTTCGCGCCGCTGCAGCGCATCGTGTTCCGCGTCATTGACGTGGCGCGCGACGCGCCGCCCCAAGTCATGCTGCTGCTGTTGCGGGTGTTCGGCTTCCGCTCGCGCACCGAGCGGCTGTTCGACCGCATCTGCGCGCGCTGGCGCTACCACGGCCCGGTGACGATGATCACGGCGCCCGACATCTTCTCGCGCACGATCGACGCAGTGGACTTCCTCAACTGGCTGCTCGGCCGCAGCGGTGCGAGCTTCGTGCGCCATGCCGACGAGCTGCGCGCCCGGCTCGCCGCGATCGATGCTCAGCGCGATCCCGACGGGCGCTTCCGCGTCAACGAGTTCTGCTGCGCCGATGACGCATGGCGCGCCACCGTGGTCGAGCTGATGCAGCGCGCCGACGTCGTGCTGATGGACCTGCGCGGCATCACGCGCGAGCGCAAGGGCTGCGAGTTCGAGCTTCAGCAGTTCGCGCTGCGCCTGCCGCCAGAGCGCGTGGTGCTGGTGGTGGATCCCGGCGCCGACCGCCGCGTGCTGAATGCCGCGCTCGGCGAGGCCGCCCCGCGGGTGCGCTGGTTCGAGATGAAACGCGACCGCCGCGCATCGAACCGGGCACTCTTCGAGGCGTTGCTCGGCGCGGCGGGCTAGCCCGGATGCTTCACGCTACCTGTCGGTGGCGGTATCGATCACCGAGACACTGTTACTGACACCGTTGGTGCAATAAAGACGGCGCCCGTCACGCGTCAGGGCCAGGCCCCACACCCGTCGGCCGACGGGGATGCGGGTCTTGACCTCCAAGGTCTGCGCATCGAGGACGATGATCCGGTCGGCGCGGCCGCCGGCGACATAGAGCGTCGTCTCGTCCCTGCTGAGGAGCACGTCCTTGGACTTGAAAAGGTGCGTTTGAAATTCCTATCCTCCATGAAGCAACCGGTGATTGAACCGAGCCGGCTGGGCGTCGCTGAGTTTTCGAGCTACTCTTTGATGATCGACGCGAGGACGGCCCACGAGTAACGTGAGGATCACATCCCGGGCGCGATCAACCTGACCGTAGTCGACGACGCGGAGTTCGCCGAGGTGGGCATTGCGCACCAGAAGGATCGCATGCGGCGTATCTCATCGGTGCAGAGTACGCCTCGAGGAACCTGGCCGATCACATCCGCGACCATATCTCGAAGTACGCGCGTGGCGATCGATTCCTCGTCTATTGCTTCAGAGGCGGAAAGCGAAGTCGCGCCCGGGCCGACGCGCTGCGCAGCATCGGCTTTGCGACCGACGTCTGCGCCCGCCGTCATCGTCCATGAAGGAGCACCGAGATGTCGGACCATTTCGTCAGAGTGAGCCTGGCTTCAATGGCCGCGGGCTTCGTGCTGCAGGCCCCTTACGCCCACGCCGAAAGCTTCGAGGTCATCGGCTACACGCCGCGCGGCTGGACCGTTCAGAATTCCGAAGACAGACGGGTGTACGTCCGGCCGGACGGAATCGGAGCCATCACCTTCCATGCGAGCCGGCCCGATGCCAGTTCCGCGCCACATGCTTTCGCAGCCATGTGGCGCACGTACATCGAGCCGAGCCTGCCCGGGCCGGCTCCTGCGCCGCAGATTCAACACGACGGTGATTTCGAGGCCGCGATAGGTGCCCGACAGACCCGTGCGCAGGATACGACCGTCACCACGACGGCTACTGGTCGAACCCGGAGCTGGCTTCGCTCGCAAGGTGGGCGACCGCGTCGTCTTCATGCACGCCGGCCGCAGACGGCCGAGCTGAAGCAGTGTCTCGCCGCGCTTCACTGCCGCACGGCCGCCCTCGCCAGCGCGCGGTCGGCAGCGAGTATCGCGGCGAAGAAGGCTTCGCGACGCGCCGCACGGTCGCCGCCCTTCGGGTAGGCCAAGCCCGCGCAGACCTCTGGTGCGAGGCCGCCGAGCCGCGCATGGCGCTCGATGGGCGGCCCGTCGAGGTTGGAGGCGGGTGCGCCCGGCACCGCGCGCTGAACCATCTGCTTGCCAACCAGCATGCCCGCGATGAACAGGTGGCGATGTTGCGCCGCCGTGCGTGCCTCAATGCGTGCGGCGATGCCGAGTTCGTCGTCCTCGATGCGCCGCGTCAGCGCGGCGGCCTGTTCGAACGTCTTGCCTTCGAGCGCTGCGGCCGGCGCCACTCCGAGAACCTCGGCGTCGACATTCGCCTCCCGGAGCGCCCGGGGCACGAGCGCCGCCAAGTCCGCCGCACCGGTCACCGCGGCGGTATGGCCGGCCTGGCTCACGAAGCCGAGCTGTCGACCGAGCCGCCAGGCGGCTGCGCGCAGGTCGGGCCGCTGCGCTGCTGGGCTGGCTGCAGCCTGTGCCGCGATCTGCGCGGCCTCGCGTTCGAGCGCTTCGGACTTACCCGGCGGCGCCCAGCCTTGGCCCACCCCATAGGTCAGCAGCGCATGCAGGCCCGCGTCGAGCAGCACGTAGAGTCCTGCGACAAAGAGGCTGGCCAGCGTCAATCGCCGCAGCGCGACGATCGGAGGGATGGACATGCGCTCCGTCCCAGAGTCAGATGGCGATGCTACTCGCGGCCCGCGCCACGCGCGGCCGCAGCTGCGCAGCCCGCTCGCGAGGCGCCGAACGCTCAAGCCCTCGCGTTTAATCCTGCCACCGGCGCCGCGTTAGTCTTTCTCCATGCCCTGCTTAGCCGCGGCCACAGCCTTTTCGCCCCACTCGGAGGCGTGTTTGACCGCGTCGCTGGTGAGTTCCTGAGCCTTGCCCAGGTTTTCCTTGGCCGCCGCGGCTACCGTGTCCGTCCATTCGCTGACATGCTTTGACGGAATCGCTAGCAAGTTCTTGCGTTTTTTCTAGGTTTTCCTTAGTGGTCGCGCTCGCTTTTTCGCTCCACTCCGTGACGTTTTTCACCGCTTCGCCCGTGATCCCCTGCGCCTTTTCGAATCCTTCTTTGCTTGCCTCCGTCGCCTTTTCGCTCATCTCACCGGCGTGCTTAGTCGCGTCACTTACCAGGTCCTTGGCTTTCTCCGCAAACTCCTTCATTTTGTCGAACATGCTCATAGTGATCTCCCATGAATCTATCGCCTCATTTAAGGACATTCGTTATTGGAACCTGGCGCTCCGTCGCCGCCATGTACTTTCGCAATCAATGACTTGGCGGTCTAAGTATAGCACCGCGCTTAGGGATAAGCGCGGGTCTAGCGGTGATCGAGAAGTGGGCCGACCTGAAAGCTCACTCGCGATCGCGCTTACGCTGCCTGGTCCAGCGCATTCGCCCAAGCAACGCTTTCGAGATAGATCTGCCCGATTTGGTAGACCTTGAGGTTCTGGTAGACTACTTGATCCAGGTTCCAGCTCTCGTAATTAACGGCGCAATCCAACGCCTGCCCGGCATCGCCTGTCCTGTAGACGAGGGCATTCGTAATTTCCTCGGAAAGCGGTAAACCATGCGCGATTTGCTCCAGCGGGGCATCCAACATCTCGTCTAACAGGGACAGCAAACCCACCAGGAAATACCGTTCCGGGGGCTTGCCGCATTGCAGCGCCAGAAGCTCGCACATCTTGGCGCGAATTAACGCGATGAAGGTCAATTCGTCGGGCGAATACGGCGCCGTGGTCAAGGAAAGCAGGTCGGCCCAACGGCGGATGTCCGCGGCGCCGAGGCGGGTAAGCGCCTGCCGGATCGAGTCGATGTCGCGGCGCGTGTTATGCGACCCCGAGTTCGAGTAGCGTAACAGCTTATAGCTCAGGGCTACGTCCAAGGACACGGCTTGGGAAAGCGCGTCGATATGGAGGGCCGGCGCTTTGAGCGCGTCGAGCACCTGGACGATGGCCCGATGATGGGTTTCCAGGCGGCGGCCACGCATGATCTTGGGCCGATCAAAGTGAAACCCTTGAAAGTACTCGAAGCCGAGATCACGGTATAAGGTGTACTGTTCATCCGACTCGACCTTTTCGGCAAGCAATTTGGCCCGATAGGGCTGGAGCAGTTTGACCAGATCCGCGAGCTCCTGAGGGGATTGCTGCAGAATATCAATCTTGATGATGTCCGCGACCTCGATGAGCGGCCGCCACACCTCCGAAAAGACGAAATCGTCCAGGGCGATGTGGTAGCCTTGGCGCGCCAGATTCTGGACGGCCATCACCACCGGGGTGTCGATACGGACGGTTTCCAGGACCTCCACGACGACCCGGTCCTTCGGTAACAACAACGGCACGCCATCGATCAAGTTGCGCCGCGCGAAGTTGATAAAGGCACGATGCGCCCCAACCAACCGATCGAGCCCCTGCTCAAGCAATGCATCGACGACCACCTGATTGCTGACGAGGGCGCCCACCATGGTGTCGGCCGGATCGACGGTGACATCGCGAACCAGGAGCTCATAGCCGAACACCCGTAAATCACGATCGAAGATCTGCTGGCGGCCTATTACGAAATCCGGCATGCGTCGGTTTCTACATCAAGGATGACGGGCTATCCTCGCATATGCTTTACGATCGCGCCACAATTCCGGAAATTGGCAACGCGTGATCCCTATCAATGCTTTTCTTGGATTTCATACTAAACTCTAAATTATTCATTCCCCGCGAATTGACGGAAATATCAAGGAGACGACCATGCCCGTGGCAAAGCTTAAGGATTTCCTAGACAAAAATCAGGTGAAATACGTCACCATCGCTCATTCGCGCGCGTTTACGGCCCAAGAGATCGCCCAATCGGCACATATTCCCGGAAACGAATTAGCCAAAGCCGTAATGGTTAGAACCGACGGCCGCTTGGCCATGGCGGTTCTGCCGGCGTCGTATCAGATCGACTTTGACCGCCTGCGGCAAGGCGCGGGGGCCTCCAGCGTGGAGCTCGCGAGCGAGAAGGACTTCCAGGATAAATTTCCCGGCTGTGAGCTCGGCGCCATGCCGCCGTTCGGGAATCTCTACGCCATGGATGTCTATGTGTCGCGGCGGCTCGCCGAGGATCGGTACATCGCCTTTAGCGCCGGCTCCCATACCGAGCTGATTAAGCTTTCGTACGCGGACTATGAGCGCTTGGTCCGCCCCAAAGTCATCGACTTTTAGCGCCCGCCTCGCAAAGCGCAGGCTAAGGAAGCTCTGCAAAAGTGTCGCGAGCGAGCCCAGATGCGCGAAGCCGCGGAGCGAGTCGCGAGACATATCAGGTAGATAGGCGAGCGACGCGCGAGCACGCGACAAAGCAGATGGGCTGCGCAGTAACTTTGCAGAGCTTCCCTAAGTGCATGAACCAAGCGGCAACACGATCTCTATGAAGATCAGCAGGATGATGATCCACTCGAGGACTTCCATCCGGACCGCCGCCAAACGGTCGGCCATCTTCTCGTAAATGCTCTCGAGCGTATCCAGCTTGCGCAGAATACTCGAATCCCATTCGGCCAGATGGAAGCGTTGGGACACCAGGCGGTAAACGCGCGCGAGATATTGGTCGCCCAAAAGCTTCAACGCGTTATTTACGCCCTCGAATAAAATCGCGCCGTCGACCTGCAGTTGCCCGATGTGCTCGAGATCGGTGCTGGGTCTCAAGACCTTGATGAAGCGTTTATAGGACCGGGTGAGGCTTTCATAAGCGCGACCCAAAGCCTGATCCAGGCGCGAGTCCAGATAGCGCATCTCTACCAGCTCGACATTGGCGAATTCCAGCACCGCCAGGACGTCATCCCCATTGGCATCGAAAAGTATGGAGGCGTGCCAATCGATGATCGCCAGGTCGCCTGGGCCGAAGGAGATGCGATGGGAAATCGCGTCGCTGACTTCTTCTTCGGATAACTCACCTCGTTCGGCGCGCAGGATCTGAGCGAGTTGCTGGGCGCGAGATAAATAAAAACCTTTGACGTCGACGGGCTCGCCGAAGGACTCGATTTCGAAGATCACATAATCTTCCACAAATTCCGCGATGCTCTGGCGATCGACCGCCGCGCCAATGACCTGGAGCAGCCGCTCGACCCGGCGCCGCGCGTCGGCCAATAGCTCGGCGTTGGCATACAGAGTTTCGCTGAGATCGAGCAAGACGTCGAAGGGCCCGATGAGCGGGATGCTGTAGGCAACCGAAACGGCGCCGAAATCGTACAAGACCAGATCCACATTGGAACGCGTCTCAATGGCTCCGAGGAGAAGCGGCGCCGTCTCCTCGGAGACCCGCAGCGGGGCCGGTTGATAATCAAAATACCGCGGCGCCCTGCGTTTGTGCCGGAGCGCGGCACGCTCCGTGGCGACGATACGCTGGGTACGATCGAGATCGATGGCGACCGCTACATCGAAGGCGAATAAGGCATAGCAATTACCGCTCTTTATCTCCATGCGTTTGACCGCAGCGATTGGCCGGAGGCGCGGGCCAAACTAAAACCCGCGCGCCGTAAGGTGCTGCTCGATATCTTTCCGTGAGAAGCCAAGCTTGCGCGCCACTCTGTCCGCATGGCTGACCTTGGAGATCCCATTGACGAGGCGGTACGTAGGGGCTTCGTGGCTAAAATCGACCTGCCGGTACAGTCCGATCCGATCCTTGCGAAAACGCTCGACCAACTCGTGGTTATGGGTGATAAGGATCGTCGTATTCCCGATGCGCCGGAAGCCGTTCAATATCGCATGCGAGATCGTGAGCTTTTCCTCATAGGTCGTCCCCTCGGCCATCTCATCGAGGATCACGAGCGAGCGCGGCGTGGTGGCGAGGAAGATCTCCTTGGTGCGCTGTAATTCCGTCCCGAAGCGGCCCTCGAGATCGGCGAGCGAGCCCGTTTCCGGGCTTTGATAATAGATGCGATCGGCGACCGCCATCTCGGCGTCCGCTGCCGGCACGTAACACCCGATCTGCGCCAAGAGCTGCACCTGGGCGAGGGTCTTGCAAAAGGCCGTTTTGCCGCCGCTGTTCGGACCCGTGACGAAACCCAAACGCGCCGCGCCGAGATCGATATCGTTGGCGACGTAGGCCGGATTGCTTTTCGCCAAGACCGGATTTCTTACCTGCTTAAGGGCCAAGCTATGGCGGCCCGCATCGAGGATCCGCGGCAATACCATGGCGCTCCCGAAGCCACTGGCATACTGATGGAAGGCGAGCAACTCGTCGATCGCGCCCAAGGCGCCCAGGGTGTTTTGCGTCTCCTCGGCCTCGCGGTAGCGATCTCGCAGCGGATAAATGAAGCTATCGCGATCGAAATTACCCACGAACGGCACGTAAAACGCGAGCAAAGGCAGCAGCGAAACCATGAGCACCGGATTGGCCGGCGTCGCGATGTAAGCGGCCAGCCACGGGCTGGTCAGCATAAAATACCCAAGGGCAGCCGCCCCCAGCAGCAGCGGTTTAAACAGCGACGGCCGAAAGCGGATCGCCGGTGAATAGCGGCGTTTCTCGCGGCCGAGCTTAAGCCCACGCTCGGTGAGGTACACCGGACCGCGCATCAACGCATGCGCGGCCGCCGCCTGGTATCCGCGGATCGCTTCCACCCGTGCCGCAAGGTAGGGGCTTTCTGGCGTCGGCAGATGCAGCGCGTCGCTAGCGAGCTCAAGCATAAAGCGCGTGCCGTGCTTGTAGGCCGCATAGCCGTAACCTTCGTACTCCATCTTGTTGGGTGTGGCTCCCAGGAACCCCATGAAGCTACCGAAGAGTAACTCGTAAAAAGGCCGCTCGCGGATCGCGGCGGCTCTGACAAACTGCCGCAGTCGCTCTCGTAGCGCGGCGTTCGATTCCAGCTCGCGCAACGCCTCCTGTTTGGATCGGATCGCCTCCATTGAGACCGAGGGGTAGGCCAGAGAATGATACAAGGTGGCCTGCCCGGCGCGGGTATGGCAGCCGTTGATGGCATCGAAGATCCGATCCACCTCTAAGATCCGGAAGCTTGCGGCATCGAGCACCCCCGGGCGGAGGCCGCCGAGCGCGCGCACCGAGCTTGCGACATCGCGGTTCCGCGCAATGCTCTCGTAGAAATCTCTTACGGCTTCACTCATAGTCCGCCACCGAAAGTCAATTTACCGCGGGGAATGGATTTTACCGTTGGCTATTGTATGCCAGCGAGTTGACTAAATCGAAAGCTACGCCCCTCCCGATCAGAACGATTGCAAAACTGCGTGAGATGAGAATAATAACGCGGCCATGAGCGCGGATATCCTCATCGACGTGCAACACCTCTACCGCTACTACGGCGAGGTCCGCGCCGTCAATGACGTGAGCTTTTCGGTCCGCCGCGGCGAGGTATTGGGATTTCTGGGTCCCAACGGCGCGGGTAAAACCAGCACCATGCAAATGATCAGTGGGACTCTGGCCCCAAGCGCCGGCGGCATCGCGATCGGCGGTATCGACATCCTCGAATCACCCAAGGCTGCCAAAGCCAAGCTCGGTTATCTTCCCGAGCATCCCCCCTTGTATCGGGACATGAGCGTCGATGAATACCTCCTTTATTGCGCGCGGCTGCACCGGATCCACCGCCATCAATGCGGCGCCGTGCTCGCCAAAACCAAGTCGCGCTGCGGCTTAGGGGACGCCGGACAGCGGCTCATCGGCAACCTGTCGAAGGGCTATCAGCAACGCGTCGGAATCGCGCAGGCGATTTTGCACGCACCCTCGGTGGTGATTCTCGATGAACCGACGGTCGGGCTCGACCCCATCCAAATCCGAGAGATCCGGGATCTCATCGGCGAGCTGCGCGGCGATCACAGCGTCATCCTCTCGACCCATATCCTTCCCGAGGTGCAAGCCGTCTGCGACCGGGTGCTGATCATTCACCAAGGCCGCCTGGTGCTGGACGATTCCGTGGAGCGCCTGACGCGTCAACAGTCGGTGACCGGGCTTCGCATCGCCCTGCGGCAACCACCCGATGTAGCGCAACTGCAAACCATCGCGGGCGTGGACCAAGTCGAGCGATTGGACTCCAACCGCTTTGTCCTGCGACATCCGCCGGATCGCAATCCCGCGGATGCCGTGGTCGATCTCGCGGTCGAGCGCCGCTGGGGCTTATTCGAGCTGGTTCCCGAAACCCGTTCGCTGGAAGAGACCTTCGTGCAACTGACCGCCGGCGAGAGGCTGGCAGGAGCGGAGCAGCAGCCGGAGGAAGCGTCCCCATGATCGCCGTCATTGCCGATCGCGAGTTCCGCGCACTTTTCGGATCGCCCTTGGCCTGGGCGATCCTGGCCGTGGTCCAGGTGCTCCTAGCCTATATTTTTCTCACGCGCATCCAGCTCTTCGTGGAATTTCAGCCGCGCCTTTTGGGCCTGGAACGCTCTCCGGGACTGACCGATATTGTCGTCGCCCCGCTCTTCGGCAGCGCCGGCATCGTGCTCCTCCTGGTCGCGCCCATGCTCACCATGCGCATGATCGCCGAGGAACGGCGTACCGGGACCTTGCGACTCCTCTACGCCGCCCCGATCTCCATGCTTGAGATCGTGCTCGGGAAATTCCTCGGACTCATGGCCTTTTTCCTGGTGACGGTGCTGATGATCGCCGCCATGCCGCTGTCGCTGCTCCTGGGCGGCGGGCTCGACCTCGGGCAGTTCGCTGCGGGATTATTGGGCCTCGGTTTGCTCTTGGCGGCTTTTGTCGCCGTCGGGCTGTTCCTGTCCTCCGTGACGGACCATCCCACCGTCGCGGGGATCTCCACCTTCGGCGCGCTCTTGCTCCTTTGGATCATCGAGTGGCCAGGCGCATCCGAGGAAGGCACGGGCCTGTTTGCCTACTTATCTATGGTGCGTCACTTTCAATCCTTGCTCAAGGGGGTGTTCAACTCGGTGGACGTGTTTTACTACCTGCTGCTGATCGCAGTGTTCCTGATTCTCACCGTGTGGCGGCTGGACGCGGACCGGCTGCAACAGTAAGGCACGAGACGTCCGAGGATGCTGATCTCCGCCAAGACCCGCCGCCACCTTCGCATCAACAGCACGCTTTTCGCCGTGTTCCTCATCGGGATCGCCGGCATGCTCGCGTGGCTCAGCACCCGCTATGGCATCACGGCCGATTGGACCAGCACTGGCCGCCATACCCTGTCGGAAGCCAGCGCGGCTCTGCTGAAACGTTTGCATAAACCGGTGGAAATAACGGCCTATGCCCGCCCCGATCCCGCGCTCCGCGATCTGATCCAGGACCTCGTGGACCGTTACCGCCGCGTTCAGCCGAATATCACGCTGCGCTTCGTGAACCCCGACACCGCGCCTGATGAGCTGCGCGAGCTCAACATCCGTGCGGACGGAGAGCTCGTGGTCCGCTATGGCGGTCGTGGCGAACAGGTTCAGGAACATAGCGAAGAAGCGTTAAGCAACGCGTTGCAGCGGCTGCTGCGCACCGAGGAACGTTGGATCGTGTTCCTCGAAGGCCACGGCGAGCGCGATCCCCAAGGCGATGCCAACCACGATCTATCGCAATGGGCGCAACGTTTGACTAGCCGGGGGCTTAAGGTGCAAGGGCTCAACCTCGGCGCCAACGCGGTTATCCCCGACAACACCTCCGTGCTGGTGATCGCCAGCCCCCAGGTCGCGCTCCTGCCCGGGGAGATCGATCTCGTCCTGCGCTACCTCGACAGCGGCGGTAATCTGCTCTGGCTGACCGAGCCCGGCTCGCTCCAGGGCCTCGAGGGCCTTGCCGAGGCGCTCGGCCTGGTTCTGGACCGCGGTACGATCGTGGACCCCACCACGGCGCTTTTCGGCATCGATCATCCCGCCATGGCACCGGTGACGAGCTATGGCCCGGACGTCCCCGTCGCGGGGTCCCGGTTTATCACGGTGTTTCCCTACGCCCGCGCCATCAAGCTAACTCCCAAGGAGGGCTGGCGGGGCGCGCCCATCTTGAGCGTCGGATCACAAACCTGGGCCGAGACAGGCAAGCTCAAAGGCGAGATCGCTTACGATCAAGGAACGGATCTCCAAGGACCGCTCGATATCGGCGTGCGCCTGACTCGTGAGCGGCCGGCGCGCGAAAAAAGCGCGGGAACACGCACCGCAACGGACAAGAACGCCAAAGAAACCGGCGAACAGCGCATCATCGTGCTCGGTGACGGCGATTTTCTATCCAACAGTTATCTCGGGAACAGCGGCAACCTCGACCTTGGCCTCAGAATCATCAACTGGCTCGCCACGGATGATATTCTCGTCGATGTGCCCGCCCACCGCAGCGTGGATACCAAGCTCGATCTTACCGCTACCGAAACCGCGATCATCGGCTTCGGATTCCTGTTCCTGATGCCGGCCTTGCTCGCGGGCATCGGGTTCTACGTGTGGTTGCGGCGCCGGCGCGCATAAACCGTGGCGATGAGTGTCATAGGCGCGCGGCTGCGCCTCAATGCCATCCTGCTGGCGGTCCTCTCAGTGCTTGTGTTGGTCGTGATCTCGGAACCGGGCAAGCAAGAGGAAGCGCCCCGGCCGAAACTGAGCTCCATCGCGCCGCAAAGCGTGAACAACATCCGCATCACTCGTCCCGGCGGGGAAATCGTTGAGCTTCACAAAGAAGCCGGGCACTGGTTGTTAAAACAACCCTTCTCGGTACGCGCCGATGAACCGCGGGTCCAGGCTCTACTCGGTTTTTTAGAAGAAAAAAGCAAAGACGCGTTCCCCGCCAAGGATCATGATCTCAAGCGCTTCGGCCTCGCAGAACCGGCGCTGCGCTTGCAGTTCGACGACTCGCTCTTTGCCTTCGGGGACGCGAACCCCTTGAGCGGGCAGCGCTACGTGCTTCACGAGGACACGATTCACCTCGCCGCCGACACGACCTTCCCGACGCTCACGGGCCCGGCGGAGGATCTCGCGACTCCGCGTCTCCTCGAAGAAGGGACCGAGCCGGTCAAATTGACCTTGCCGAAATATGTGCTTTCACGCGGCGCCAAGGGTCACTGGAAATTATCGCCGCCCGACCCGCGGATAGGCACCGCTGCGCTGCAAAAGATGGTGGACGAATGGCGGTATGCGCGAGCTCTTACCGTCCGCCGGAAGCAGGAAAGAATATCGCAAGGGACAATAAGGATTGAGTTTCAGGCAGGGACACCGGTCCAGTTTGAGATCCTTGCGAAAGACCCTGAATTCATCTTGGCGCGTTCGGATCTCGAGTTGGAGTACGCAATGCCTGCCGGGACGGGTCAGCGTCTGCTCGAACCTCAAGAGGCTATCAAGCCACCCGCGGCGGCAAAGAAGACACCCGCGTCGCCCGAAAATCGATAGCCCCGCAACGATAGCGGCGTCGCAGTGCGCGCAGCCAACCGGCTTAAGCCACCGCTTGACCCAAATGATCGGCGAGCACCACGCGATCGCGGGGTTCCCGCTTAGCCTGAGAAAGCGCGTGCTCCGCGAGCTGCAGCAATTCGTCCGGGTGCGAATCCATCTCGGGGACACGAGTAGCGACGCCGAGGCTTACGGTCACGTGGTCCGCGACAGTCGAATGGGCATGGGGCATGTCGAGGTTCGCAATCGCGGCGCGCATCGACTCCGCCAGGCTTATCGCGCCCATCTGGTCGATCTCGGGAAGAAGCAGCGCGAACTCCGTTTCTCCGAAACGTGCGACTAGATCACCGGCGCGCTTACCCTCGGTGTGGAGTTTCTGGGCTACACGACGCAGGCACTCATCCCCGGCTGCGGATCCGTATTCGACGCTGAAGCTCTTAAAACTATCAATAGCGACCAAAACCAAGGAGATGGGTCTTCCGCTACGCTTGGCGCGTTGCCATTCTACCGGTAACACCTGGTCGAATTTGCAGCGGTCGGCGATCGCGCTACCCGTCAAACTGTCCATCTGCATCATAGCGTTATCCTAAACGGCGTTGCGGTATACGAAAGCAATCCTTATACCTAGACCAAGGAACCTCGAGTCCGCGGTGCAGAACGGGAAGCCTGCTTAACGCCGTCATGCCGGCCACGCGCGGGCTAGCGCATTAGCGTAGAATCCAGACGAAATCCTCGCGCTGAATCCATGCCCGAGCTCCCGGAAGTCGAAACCACGTTGCGCGGGATCACACCGTATCTTCTCGGCAACACCGTGGCCGCCGTGCTGGTGCGCGACGGGCGCTTGCGCTGGCCCGTTCCGCCGGAGTTGCGGCGTGAGCTGCCCGGCCGATCGGTGGCTGGGGTGCGGCGGCGCGGCAAGTATCTTCTCATCAGTTTTGAACATGGGCATGTCATCCTTCACCTAGGCATGTCGGGCAGCTTGCGGATACTCCCCAGCGATACGCCGCCGGAGAAACATGATCACGTCGATCTTGTATTAATTAACGCGCTTTGTTTGCGGCTGCGCGATCCGCGCCGCTTCGGCGCCGTGCTCTGGACCCGCGAACCGGCGTTAACCCATCCGTTGCTGGCGAATTTGGGACCGGAGCCCTGGGATGTCCACGGTGATTATCTCCATCAACGGGCGCAAGGGCGGCGGCAAGCGGTTAAATCCTTTATCATGAACAGTAAAACGGTGGTAGGGGTTGGGAATATCTACGCCAACGAGTCACTGTTCGCCGCTGGCATCCACCCGGCCCGGCCGGCGCGTAGCGTCTCGCGGCTGCGTTACGCGGTCCTCGCCAGCAGCATCCGCCGGGTGTTGGATGACGCCATAGATGCGGGCGGCACGACCCTGCGCGACTTCGTCGACAGCCGTGGGCGGCCGGGGTACTTTGCTCAAAACCTTGAGGTTTACGATCGCGGCGGCCTTGTCTGCCACCGCTGCGGCGCGCGCATAAAGCATAAGCGGATCGGTCAGCGCTCGGCGTATTTCTGTATCATGTGCCAGCGCTAGCCCTGTTGCACGCTGTTTGACAACGACCGGAAAGCGTTGAATCGTCTGATTGCGCTCGATTGGCTGCGAGGGTTGGTCATGGTGCTCATGGCCTTGGATCATGCCTCGATCTTCTATAATCCAGGACGGCTGGCGCTGGACTCGGCGACGACCTATACGGCGGGTGTACCCCTACCGCCGGAGCAGTTTCTAACGCGGTGGCTAACGCATCTGTGCGCGCCGACGTTCGTTTTCCTTGCAGGCACGGTACTCGCCCTGAGTATCCATCAACGCGTGGCCCGCGCACATCCGCCGCAACATATCGACCGGGACCTGTTGATCCGCGGAGCGGCGGTTGCTTCCTTCGACCTCATCTTCGCCCCCCTTATTGGGGGCAAGTGGGTGTTGCAAGTCATGTTCGCCATCGGGGCGAGCATGGTGCTTATGGTCGCCCTACGCCGTGTGTGTGATGCTTGGCTCTTGCTGCTCGCGCTGGGGTGGTTTGTTGGCGGAGAATGGCTTGCCACCCGCATTTGGGAGCCGAGCCAACGCGACCCACCGGTCGGGCTCGCCGTCCTCATGGCGGTGTACTACAGTCCGCATCTTGTTATCCTCTATCCCGTACTGCCTTGGCTCGCGGTCATGCTGATGGGATGGATATTTGGGCGTTACCTGTCGAAGAAGGGCGCAAGTCCACAAAACTACCCTGTGAGGTTACTAGTCGTGCTGGGCGTCGTGCTGCTTTGGACGTATATCGTGGTTCGCGCAGCCAATGGCTATGGCAACATGGGGCTGTTACGGTACGATGAGGGCTGGGTACAATGGCTACATGTCAGCAAGTACCCGCCAAGCCTGAGCTTTATAACGATCGAACTTGGTTTAATGGCCTTGATATGCATGCTGCTAATGGTTCTGGAACGCTACATCAAGCCGAGCCGCAACAATCTCCTGGTCGTCTTTGGCCAGACACCGATGTTCTTCTACTTCCTACATTTCTCGCTATTAGCGTTATCAAAGGGCGTACTCGGGGTCGGGAGCGCAGGTGGGCTCGCATGGGCCTATGGTGCAGCGGGCATCGTCCTTACGGTTCTGTATCCCTTCTGTCGTTGGTATCGAAACTACAAGTTCGCGCATCCTCAGTCCCTCACGCGTTATTTGTAGCGGTGATGAATATTCCGCTGATTCTACGAGCTTCGTCGACAAAATCCGTCGAGTGCTCGACGATCTTGAAGAGCACGTGCTGACGGGGTCTGGTCTTGAAATATCAGGTTCTTATATATCAAGGCTTGACCCCTATTCCGCACCCACCACCGGGATCTCCCCGGTCTCGAATAGACGGATACACAGGCCCGATGATACACGGAAAAGGGTACGGATCTATTTTTAAGATAACACGGATCGAGGTCGGTGCCGGGATCGTGCCATAGATCGATCTTCCCACGGTAGCTCGACCAGCGATAAGCCTCCGGAGTCGGGACTATCCCCGCCCGCCCGGGATTAAGCTCAATGTACCGACCGGCTCAACCCGGCGGGCCGTGCTTGCTAGCGCGCTCTCTGCCTCATAGACTGAGGATCTCGTTACGGAAACTTTGGAAAGCCACGGCGGAAGATCCGATGCTCACGCTGTATCAGTTTGAATGCTCTCACTTCTGCGAGAAGGCCCGTTGGGCCCTCGACTACAAACGGCTCGACTACCGCACGCGCAACCTAATACCGGGCCCCCACCGGCTCGTCACCGAGCGCTTGGCTCCGCGCAGCCATGTCCCGATCCTCGTCGATGGGGAGCGGGTCGTTCAGGGCTCCGCGGAAATCATCGACTACCTCGACAAGCGCTGTCCAGGCGCGCGCTTGACCCCGGCCGGGGCGAGCGCGGCTCAAGAGGCGCACGAATGGGAGCGCTACCTTGATCGCGAAATCGGGGTCGCGGCCGCTGGTTCTATTTCCATGTCCTACCCGAGCGCAAGCTCGCGACGCGGTTTCTCTTGCAGGGTGCGCCGTGGTACGGGGCTCCGCTCTATGCCCTCATCTTCCCGGTCGTGCGGCGCGCCATGCGCTCGCTCATGCGCATCGACGCCGAAAACACCGCGCGCTCCGAGTTGCAACTGCGTGCGGCTTTCGTGCACCTGAACGAGGCCTTGCGCGGGCGCCGCTACCTGGCGGGTCCTGGGGGCTTCTCCAGGGCCGATCTCACCGCCTGTGCCTTGCTGGCACCGCTGTGTCTCCCCAACGCAGCCTATGCGCGGGATCTCCCAAAGGCCGTGGTAGCGTTTCGCACCGAGCATGAGGCCGATCCTTTCTACGGCTGGGTGATCGAGACCTACGGCCGTTATCGCCACCGCGACGTTTGACGCCAACCGCGAGTACTCGGACGCGGCCCTCGCTATGCCGTAAAGTCGGGGGTGGAGTCGATTCCAATAGCGTGAGAGCCCGCCGCCGCCGGGTGCTGTTGCCTTACCGCATGCACTACGATGGGACATCGACGTTTACGCGCTCACGATCATGGTGCGTCCGAGGCACCCGCAAATGCGTCCGAGTGCGGCCTTCCTAGAATATAAATCGTCAGATCAACGCGTTACCAACGTGGCCCCGGGATTGCTCTAAACCCGCACAGATCCGCCGCGCGCCGAGCCTGATACCTAGGGCGAACGGCGGAGCGGGGTGATTGGACCGTAACGGCGCAGTCAACCGCCAGGACAAAGACGCCTGTCCTGATTCGGCAATACCAAAAGAAGATAAGGATAAACTTTATGACTCGCACCGTTCGGTCAGGACATTATACCGCCGCGTTCGTGGGCCTTTTGGGCACGGGCATGGCCGGGCCACTCTACGCCGGCGACAACCTTATCGATGCACTGAAGGGAGGGAAGGTAGACCTATACCTGCGCTATCGCTTTGAATTCGTCGACGACGGTCAGCCGCGCATTATCCCCGGCACTCCCCAGATGCTCAGCACGATTCCGCTGCAAGATGCGAAAGCCTCCACACTGCGTACCGCGCTCGGCTACGGCACGGGGCTATTCTATGACTTCGGGGCCTATGTGCAGCTCGAGGACGTGCGGGTCGTTGGCGACGATGCTTACAACAACGGGGGCGAGAACGGCGTCATTGATCACGCCGTGGTGGTCGATCCCGAGGGCACGGAGGTCAATCAGGCCAATCTACGCTATGCAGGGCTCCCTTACACCAACTTGAAGCTCGGGCGTCAGGAGATCGAACATCGTCAGGCGCCCTTGCACCGCTATATCGGCAACATCCTGTGGCGGCAGAATTGGCAGAGCTTCGACGGATTCCGGGCGTTGAACGAATATCTGCCGGCAACGGTGATCGACTATGCCTATGTGTGGAACACCAACCGCATCTTCGGCGAGGACAACGACATCCTCGACCGCAGTGACTTTCGCATGGACAGTCACTTCATCAATGTCCTGTACAGCGGGTTCCCGTACGGGAAATTCGAACCGTATACCTATTTGCTGGACTTCGAAAGCAAGGCGTCGGAAGGATTTTCGACAGCTACCTTCGGTCTGCGTTTTCAAGGCGCGTATGACCTCATCAGCTACCCCGTTTCCATCCTTTACACCGGCGAGTTCGCCCATCAAATGGACTATGCCGAAAACCCAGCCGATATCGATGTCAATTACTACCTGGGCGAGCTCGGCGCCACCCATACGTTCATCGATAGTCTTATCGAGTCGGTTACCGTGAAAGGGAGCTACGAGGTGTTGGAAGGTGATGGCGCCCGAGCCTTCCAGACCCCGCTCGGCACGAACCACGCGTTCCAAGGCTGGGCCGACCGCTTCCTGATCACCCCGGCCGACGGCATCGAGGACATCTTCGTCACCTTGCAAATGAAAGTCTGGGGCGCGAACTTCATGGCCATGTGGCACGACCTTTCGGCGAATGACGCCGATTACGATTACGGTACGGAATGGGACCTTTTGCTGGAGAAGCCCATCGCCAGTAACTTCCTCGTCGGGGTCAAATACGCCTATTACGACGCCTCGGGCGATGCGCTCAATAAGGCGCGCAACAGCATCTCTGGGCAGGCCTTCGATCTCGAGAAGGCCTGGGCCTATGTGCAGTTTAAGTTTTAGGGTGCTGCGACACGGCGCTGCGTGGCGCTAAAGCGCCGGCGACGCAAGACTGCCCGCCGAATTCTGGTCGCAGCGGCCTTTTTATACACCGGAGAACCACCCATGAAAAACAACGCAGCGGATCGATCTCAAGGTAACGTCACAACGCAGGAAACACAGGCCGCTTCGGCAGGAGCATCCGAAATCAGCCGCCGTCGGTTCTTAACCACGGCTGTCAAAGGCTTGGGTGCCGCGGCCCTACTAACATCCGGGCTGCCAAAAGGCTGGATCGGCGGTGCTTATGCCGGTGAGGGACCGGAAACCTCGAATATAAAGTTTGGGATGATCGCGCTCACGGACTGTTCTCCGATCGTCATCGCTCACGAGAAAGGCTTCTTCAGAAAGTACGGCATCAACTCCACGGTCAGTAAAGGCGCCAACTGGGCTGCCATTCGCGATGCGCTTTCGAACGGCGATATTCAGGCGACTCACATGCTGATCGGAATGCCCCTCGCTTCCACGATGGGCCTCCTTGGTTCGCCAAAAAAACCCATGATCGCCCCTTGGATCCTCAACCGCAACGGCCAGTCCATCACCTTGAAAGCCGACTTGAAAGGCAAGGTGGTAGCCGATCCCAAAGCCCTTAAACCGCTGGTTGAGGGGGCAAAGAAAGCAGGCGAACCGATGACCTTCGCGATGACCTTTCCGCCCGGGACGCACGCCATGTGGATGCGTTTTTATCTGGGCGCGGGCGGGATCAACCCGGACAAGGACGTCGCCCTCATCACCATTCCGCCTCCGCAGATGATAGCCAACATGAATGTGGGGAAGATGAACGGTTATTGTGTCGGGGAGCCGTGGAACGCGCGCGCCGTCATCGAAGGAATCGGGTTTACGTCGGTCAACACCCAAGATATTTGGAAGGATCATCCGGAAAAGGTGTGCGCCTTCACCGCGGAATTCGCGGATCAGAATCCAAGGACTGTGAAGGCTGTCCTGAAAGCCTTGCACGAGGCCAGCGTATGGCTGGATAAGATGGAAAACCGCCCCGAGCAGTCCGAGATCGTCTCCAAGGCTACTTACATCAATTGTCCGCCGGACATCATTTTGGGCCGCTTGCAGGGACATTACGATTTCGGCGACGGCCGCAAAACGGAAGATCCCAAC
Organism: Gammaproteobacteria bacterium; assembly: GCA_050740435.1. GTDB lineage: Bacteria > Pseudomonadota > Gammaproteobacteria > JACCXJ01 > JACCXJ01 > USCg-Taylor. Next base: position 15,593 of record JBOIDL010000015.1, on the reverse strand, counting down.
TACATGATCTTCAGCGATCGCAACTGTAATTATCCTCAGCCAAAGTACGCCAAATGGTTTCTGAGTCAATTCCGCCGCTGGGGCATGGTCGAGGGCCCGCCCGATTACGAGGGCATTGCCAAACAGGTGATGCGTACAGACCTCTATGAGGAGGCGATGAAGGAAATCGGTTATCAGCATGGCGGGCTCAATAATGATCCGGAAAGCTTGTTTGACGGCAAGACGTTTGATCCTGCCAAGGCGGAAGAGTACGCCACCGCGTTCGAAATCCACAGCATGAAAGGATAGTAAGATCGTGGTACTGATTCTTTCATCAGCCGCAACCCATGTGGAGAAACAGCGTTATGAGCAAGACCAGATATAACATTGATTGGCTCGTCCTGCCCATGCTGGGAGGACTGGCCGTGATTGGGATATGGACGCTATGGAGTGCGCTGCCGGGCACCAACCTGCCTTCCCCTCTGAAGACCTGGGAGGTTAGCAAACTCTACATCGTGGAGCCTTTTGCGAAACGCGGCGAGCTGGACCAGGGCATTCTCAGATTCACCTGGTATTCGCTGGTGCTGGTCGCCAAGGGCTACGTACTGGCCATTCTGATAGGCACGCCGCTAGGTCTTTTCCTCGGGCTTTCGAAGATGTTTGCCAAGAGCTTCGATCCGATTATTCAGATCTTGCGTCCGGTCTCGCCGCTAGCCTGGTTACCGCTGGGTCTGGTGTTGTTCCAGAAATCGGAGCCGGCTGCGCTCTTTACCATCGCCGTGTGCGCCATGTGGCCCACGGTATTGAATACCGCGGTGGGCGTACGTTCGGTCCCCCAAGACTATCTCAATGTCGCGCGGGTCCTGAAATTGTCGCGGGTGAAGACTCTGTTCAAGATATTGATCCCGGCCACCATGCCCTACATGTTTACCGGCTTCCGGTTGAGCCTCGGCATCGCCTGGTTGGTCATTGTCGCGGCGGAAATGCTGACCGGCGTGCCTGGCGTAGGCGGGTTCCTCTGGCAGGAATATAACAGTCTCATCTACGAGCACATTATCTTGTGCATCCTCACGATCGGTTTTGTCGGTTTCATACTCGACCGGCTCATGAGCCTGGTCGAATCCCGATTCAAAACCATTTGAGATAGCGGCCATGGCTTTCTTGGAACTGCGAGGCGTCAGTAAAAGCTACCGTTCTAACGGCAACAGCACGCCGGTCCTGCGCGACATAAATCTATCGATCGAAGAAGGCGAGTTTGTCGCCATCGTCGGTTATTCGGGTTCCGGCAAGACCACGCTCATTTCTTTGATGGCAGGACTGATTGAGCCCGATACCGGCACCATCACCTTGGACGGCGCTAAGATAACCCGGCCAGGTCCGGACCGCGGAATCGTATTCCAGAACTATTCCCTGCTGCCGTGGTTGACGACTTATGGAAATGTTCATTTGGCCGTGGACCAGGTTTTTCCGAAATGGTCGGCAGACGAGAAAAAAGCCCATACGGAAAAATACATTGGGATGGTTAACCTATCGCCTGCGCGGGAGAAACGCCCGGCCGAGCTTTCCGGGGGCATGCGCCAGCGGGTGTCGGTCGCGCGCGCGTTGGCCACTCAGCCACGGATCTTGTTGCTCGATGAACCCTTGAGTGCCCTCGACGCGCTGACCCGGGCGACGCTTCAGGGCGAGATCGCTAGGATCTGGGATCAGGATAAGAAAACCGTGGTGCTCATCACCAACGATGTGGATGAGGGCCTGCTGCTCGCGGACCGTATCATTCCTTTGACCCATGGCCCTGATGCGACGCTCGGTCCCGCCGTGCCGGTCGAGCTCCTTCGGCCGCGCGACCGTAAAGCCATAAATCACGACCCGCGGTTCAAGCAGACCCGGCACCAGGTGATGGACTTTCTCTTGGGCGTTGGCGTTCAACACCGCAAGACCGTTACCCGTAAACTCCGTCTGCCGGAGATAGAACCTGAAGATTTATCCTATGGTAAGCCTTCACCATTTTCGCTGTTCCGCCGCGGCCCCCTGCGCAGCAAGGAATTCAAAAAAGAGACCGTGGAGATCGAGACCTAACCGCTGTGCTAACAACGGCAAAATCTGCAAGCTAAGCCATATGAGCGCATTTCTGACCATCTCTCGTCTCACCAAGATCTACGCTACGCCAAAAGGTCCGGCGGTCATCGTCAGAGACTTCGATCTTGATGTGAATACAGGCGAGTTCGTTTGCCTCATCGGGCATTCAGGCTGCGGAAAGACTACGGTGCTTTCCATGCTGGCCGGTCTAACCGAAGTCACGAGCGGCGTCATGGTGCTGGCCGGTAAAGAGATAACGGGACCCGGACCCGATCGCGGCATGGTGTTTCAATACCCGTGTCTATTGCCCTGGCTCTCGGCCTTCGGAAACGTGATGCTCGGGGTGGATCAGGTCTATTACACGGCCAGCCGGACAGAGCGGCATGATCTCGCCGAGTACTATCTGAGCCTGGTCGGCCTCGCGGACGCGATGGACAGACGGCCGGCGGAGCTTTCCCAGGGCATGCGCCAGCGTGTCGGTATAGCGCGCGCATTCGCCCTAGCGCCCAAGATGTTGCTCTTGGATGAACCTTTTGGGATGCTCGATTCCTTGACGCGTTTTGAATTACAAAAGGTCTTATTGGATCTGTGGGGGCGCGATCAGAAGACCGCGTTTATGGTGACCCACGACGTCGACGAAGCGCTCTATCTCGCCGACCGGGTGGTGATGATGACCAACGGACCGGAGGCGGAGGTCGGCGAAATATTGAACGTGCGTTTTCCGCGTCCGCGCGATCGCAAAGGGATCATGGACCATCCGGACTATTACCGCCTCCGAGAACATCTGATCACTTTTCTTGAGGAGCGCGCCGAAAAAAAGCGTGGTATCGCACTCGATCCGCTACCGCATGTTGATGACAGGATTGTCGATCTCCCACCGCCTCGATACCAAGGCCGAAACGGTTCAAACCCTAGCGGCGCGCTTCTGCATGGCGATCCCAAGCGGGCAGGAAGCAAGCGGTGAGTACCTCGGCTTGGGGTTTTAAGCAACACTTCCGCGGGTTTCCTACAGCATGCCGTAGGCCTCCAAGGTCAAGAACGCCGGTAGCTTGGTCGTCGTCACCAGCTTATCCAGGAGCCTTGCGGCCTCGTTGAACTTGCACCTTGCGAATTGCTGCTCCCCGATCTCCTCGCGGACTTGGGCCAGTTCCTGGGTCAGGTTCTCGCGGAACACCTCCAGAGTGACCTTGCGGCCGTCTTCAAGCACACCCCTCGGATAGCGGATCCACTGCCAGAGTTGTGCCCGTGAGATCTCCGCGGTCGCCGCATCTTCCATCAAATGGGCGATCGGCACCGCCCCCTTCCCGCTCAGCCAGGAGTCGGTATAGCGCAGCGCGGCGCTGATGTTGTGCCGCAGTCCCTTCATCGTGATCGTGCCCTCGGGCATTCGCAGCAGGTCCGCGGCGGTAACCTGCACATCCTCTCGCAGGTTGTGGATCTGGTTCGGTCCCGGCATGTGCTTGTCGAATACCGCTTTGGCAATCGGCGCGAGCAGGGGATGTGCGACCCAGGTTCCGTCGTGACCGTCTTTGGCCTCACGCTCCTTATCGGCCCGCACCTTGGCAAGCGCCTCCTCGTTGGCAAGCTCATCCTCCTTGATCGGGATCTGAGCGGCCATTCCGCCCATCGCGTGAATACCGCGGCGATGACAGCTCTGAACCAGAAGCTGCGAATAGGCATGCAGGAAGTGCTGGTTCATGGTCAACTGGCTGCGATCCGGCAAGACAAATTCGGGGTGATTGCGCAGGCACTTGATGAAGCTGAAGATGTAATCCCAGCGTCCGCAGTTGAGTCCCGCCGCATGCTCGCGCAGCTCGTAGAGAAACTCGTGCATCTCAAAGGCGGCCGTCAGCGTTTCTATGAGCGCGGTGGCGCGGATGGTCCCGCGCAGGATACCGAGCGCATCCTGGGCGTAGAGGAATACAGCGTTCCACAAACGGGCCTCCTTGCGGCTTTCCATCTTGGGCAGATAGAAATAAGGCGCCGTGCCCTTGGCGATCAGTTTCTTGGCGTTATGGAAAAAGAACAGGCCGAAGTCGAACAGGCTCGCTGGAATCGGTTCGTCGTCGAGCAGCACATGCTTCTCCTTCATGTGCCAGCCGCGTGGGCGCACGATGAGAGTCGCGAGCCTACCGTCATTGAGCCGGTAGACCTTGCCCTCCGGTCCGGTGTAGGAGATGGTGCCGTCGATCGCGTCGCAGAGGTTGACCTGCCCATCCATCATCTGCTCCCAGGTGGGGCTCGAGGCGTCCTCGAAGTCCGCCATGAAGGTATTCGCGCTGGAATTAAGCGCATTGATTATCATCTTGCGTTCGACCGGACCGGTGATCTCCACCCGCCGGTCCACCAGGTCCGCGGGGATGGGCGCGACCTTCCACTCGCCTTCACGGGCGTGCTTGGTATCGGGTAGAAAATCCGGCAGCCCGCCGGCATCGAAGAACTGCTGCCGGCGGACCCGGATCGCCAGTAACTCTTTACGCCGCGGCCCGAATCTCTTGACCAGCTCTTCCACAAACGCCAGGGCCTCCGGCGTGAGGATGCGTTCGTACTCCAGGGTCATAGTGCCGCGGACGTCCAACAGGGTCGTCATGGTGATTTCTCTCCTTCGACCGGGTAGCAAGGAGCGCATGATAACCGAGGTTTGTGCGGCGCAGCAATAGGCGGCACGCCGAGAAAGGTACTTCATGACCCCAAAGCATGCAGGGGCCGTAAAAGTGAGAATCCTTATGAATTCTTGTCACCGTTCCTTGTGCATTGCAAAACCCTCTACTATCCTTAGTGTCACGCAAATGTCACGCACTTCGAATACCCTATGCCCCCATGAAGTTAGCGGCGATAGTCGATCGCGCCAAGCGGCTCAATCGTGCGGTGGACTGGAGAAACTGCGGCCGGATTCAAAGCGGGAGGCGCCCCGGCGTTCGCAACCATGAAAAGCATCGGGTTTGTCATGTGGCTTGCACTTCGGTTTAGTACTGGATGATGACCAACTAAACGCATAAATAGTAGTACCCATTAATCCAACCGGAACGACAGGAGAATACGCATGAAACGCCTAACTCACTGCCACAGCGTTACATTGACGTTTCGCTCTATCGCCACGATGGTGTGTTTGATTAGCCTAGGGTTGACCGCCCTGCCGGCCTCCGTGTATGCCGCATCCAGCCGCTCAACCAACATCGCTCTTACCCAAGGCGGTCAAAAGCTCGTTGCTGTCAATACCGACTCAAATAGCGTTACCGTCTTTGAGGTGAAAGGCGGTGGCGGCAGTTTGAGGCAGTTGGCCGAGATCTCGGTAGGCAGAGAACCGCAGTGTGTGGCGGTAGAGGGTAACCGCGCCTTTGTCACCATTGCGCAAAGTGGATCGGTGTGGGTGATCAACCTCGATACTTTCAAGGTAACCAAGAAGATCAAAGTCGGGACCGAGCCGCGCGGCTGTGCGCTGGCACCAAACGGAAGCCTGTATGTAGCGAACCATACCGAGGGGACGGTGTCGGTGATTAACACCTCCTCGCTGAAAGTGATCGACACCATCGAGGTGGGCGGCAATCCCTTTGCCATCGCAATTGACAAAAACAGGGTGTTTGTCACCCAGCTCTATGCGCGGCTGATCGACGATGGTGATGACAAAGGGGAAGGGTTTGATGACCAGAAGGAGGGCGTGGTACAGACCTTCCGGGTCAATAATCCTGGCAGCATCACCGCGATCCCGCTGTCGCCAATCGATTCCGGTTTTACGGCCGACCGCAGCAGATTCTGCAACAACACCGCCGATCCTGATCCGGTCAACCAGGTCTATTGCCCGGATGTGAATGCCAATATAGGCGATGAGGTCATTACCAAGGATCCCCAAGCGGTCTTCCCCAATCAGTTGATGTCCGCACTGGCCTGCAGCGGCAAGCTGTACCTGCCAAATATCGGCGCGCAGCCCGAGCCGCCCCAGTTCTTCAACACCAATATCCAGGCCTTGGTACATGTGGTGGATATCGCGACGCTCTCAGAGCGCGAGGACCTCCATGTCAACCTGAACAACCAGATCAAGGCCGAGACTGATCCCGGCTTCCGGGCCGAGAGCCTCGCCAGGCTGTTCGGCAATGATCTCGTCGCGATCGACGCCGACCCGAAGTGCAAGAACTTTTTCATCGTTAGCCGCGGCGGCAACTATGTATTACGGGCCAGGCTCAAAGACGGCAAACTCGATATCGGTGCACCCGACAAGGTGGTGCGTTTCCAGACCGGCAACATCCCGAGCGGTATCGTCGTGGGTGGCAAACATGCCTATGTGAACAATCGGGTCAACCTCTCGGTGTCGATCTTGAACCTTGAGGCGAACACGGTCGTCGCGCGCGATGTCTCCACCAGCAAGCCACCCGAGCCGGGTAGCTTTGATCATTCTAGGTCCATGGGGCAACTCGTGTTCCACACCGCACTCGGCGTGCCGGACAATGGGCTGAGAGGCATGCCGATCCGAGACGTCATCCCGCTGAAGTTCCGGGGCAAGCAATCGGATGCTGCGTGGAGCACTTGCGCCTCCTGCCATTTCGAGGGCCTGGCCGATCACGTGACCTGGTTCTTCGCCGATGGACCGCGTAACTCCATCCCGCTCGACGGCACCTACTCCAAGATCAACGGGGCGCACGACATCCGCATCAACAACTGGAGCGCCCCGCGGGACGGCGTCACCGAGTTCAATAACAACTCGCGCAACGTCCAGTGCGGTAGTGGCTTTGCCGGTGGCGATGCGCCCAGGACAATCGCCGGGATCGATCTTGTCCTAGCCTGCCCCGGTGGGGGCGACAACCCGCCGAACCCAGCGATCTTCGACCACGGGATCTCAAACGGGGGGAGCGAGGCGCTCGATGTTGAGACCACCTGGATTCAGACCGTACGCCCCCTCAATCAGCCCAAGCCCGTCGATCCTACCGCTCTGGATGCCGGTGCGCAGGTATTTAACGACACATGCGCCTCCTGCCACGGCGGAGCCAAGTGGACCAAGAGCCAGGTGATCTACGCCAATAACCCGGCTTTGGATAAGGACGCGAATGCAGGCGGGAAATTCCGAGATCTAGGGGTCACCAATGACGGCGACCAGGTGATCTCGTATAAGGACGCCAAGCTGGACTCGGGGACGCTGAACTTCCTGGAGATCATTGGAACCTTTGATCCAGCGAATCCGATTGAGATCCGAGGCCAGGGGGGGGCGATCGGTCAGACACCACTCGGAGTACTGGGCTTCAACGTGCCGTCCTTGCTCAGCGTGAATTACCACGCGCCGTATTTCCACAACGGGCAGGCACAGACCCTGGAAGAGGTTTTCGCCCAACACCAGTTGCCAGGTGGGGGAACGATCGAGGATCTGGCCGGTGCGGCCGTCCTGCTGGAGTTCGTGAAGGCGATAGACGGTCGGACAGCGACCTTCGAGTCCCAGACAGATATCTTTAAAGATCCTACCCTTACCCGAACCATTCCTTAACCTCATCGTTAAGTGGGCCGGCCCTTCGTGGGCCGGCCTTTTTTATGTGTATGCGAAATAGGGGATCAAGCGTCGCATCTTGCACGTTGTGCAAGATAAGGGGATCCATGCCCGGCGGCTCTCGGACGAAGACGCCGCGTGTGCCTATCCGGCGGCGTGCACCGCGCGCTGTTCGAGCGGCACTATCACGGTCGGGTCGGCCTCGAAATCCCCCGACACCGTCCAGAGCCCCCGAGCAGGGCCGTTCGGTCTTCGAGCTTGCGAGCGATGAGATGGACGACTTCCCGTCAGGCCCAGGCTCCCATAGTCGCCCGCGATGGGGACCGACCAAAATGCCGGGTTTTTGCTTTATACAGGCGTGCAAAAGCACCCCTGCTGCTTCGCATCGTGCGAGCGGCCTAGCCAATAGCCGACGCCGGCCCAGACCGCTGCCAGGGCCGCGCCGACGAGCGCGGCGAGCCAGGCGCCGAAGCCGAGCGCGTCAATTCCGGCTTTGACCCAGCCGCTGACCGCGTCGCCGCCGCGATAGACCACCGTGTCGATGACGTTCTTCGCCTTGTATTTGGTTTCCGCATCGACGACGGTGAACAGCATTTCCCGGCCTGGCCTGACCAGCGCGTACTCTCCGACCCGGCGCAGCACCATCACCGCCGCGAGCACGCCGAACATCGGCATGAAAGCGAGGAACAGCAGTCCGCCGGTGATCACGACGGGCACCGCCGTTAACAGTACGGTGACGCCACGACGCGCGGCCAGACGGCCAGTGAGGAAGATCTGCGTGAAAATGGTGAGCGCTTGGACCACCGCGTCCAGTGCGCTGAACACCTGGGTCTGGCGCACGCGATCCGGAAAGGTCTCCGCGACCAGACGCGCCTGTTCGAAATACAGGAAGGTGCTGGCGGTCGCGAGCAGCACGACGAAGGCGCTGACGCCCAGCAGGTACGGCGAACGGGCGATGCGCGACAAGCCGGCGAAGATACCCCCGCCAATCGGCCGCTCGGGGTCCTCGGTGCCCAATTCCATTCCGGCGCCGGCGCGTGCACGCCAGCGCAGCAGAATGCCGACACCGAGCAAGCTCAGTCCCAGGAGTCCGGCGGCGAGCAGGCCCAGCCCTGCATGAGCGATGATCCCGACAAGCAGGCCCGCGAGCATCGGGCCGAGGAGTCCGCCGGCACTGGCGCCGGCCGCGATCAAGGCGAACAGGCGCCGAGCCTGCGCCGGCCGGAATACGTCCGCCATCAGGCTCCAGGCGACCGAGATGACGCAGAGGTTGAATACCGACAACCAGACGTAGAACACGCGCGCCAACCAGACGCTTTCAGGATGGGCACGGAAACCGGCGGTGAACGCCAGCAGATTGGCGATGAAGAACGCGTAGACCCAGGGAACGAGCCGCGCGCGCGGCACGGCCGCGCTGAGCGCGCCATAGGCCGGCACCGCCAGCAGCATCGTCACAAAGGTCGCGGTGAACAGCCATTGCAGGTTCTGCACGCCGCCGGTGATGCCCATGGTTTCGCGCAGGGGCCGCAGCATGGAGTATCCGGCGAACAGGCAGAAGAACATGCCGAAGCCCGCAACGGCGGCCGGCAGTTCGCCACGATCGGCTTTGAGCAGGCGCTGCAGGAATTCCGTTGGCGGCGAATACCGGCGCCGCGGATCATCCGCATCCCGAGCCATCCTCAGGACACCAGTGCCGCGATCCGATCCTGATACTTGGCATCGGCGACCGCACCCACGCCGGCGCCGAGGTTGTCGAGCATGTGCCGGGCCTTGGAAGTCGCCGGGATGACCGCGGTCACCGCGGGATTCGCCAGCACGAACTTGAGGAATAGCTGACCCCAGGATCGGCAATCGATCTCGGCGGCCCATGCGGGTACTTCCCGCCCATGCACCGCATCGAACAGCCGGCCGTCCTCGAAGGCACGATTGACCAGCACGGCGACGCCGCGCTCCTTGCAGAGCGGCAGTAGCCGCTTTTCGGCGGAGCGCGTTGCGGCGGAGTAGTTCACCTGGACGAAATCGATGGCCTCGGCCTGGACGATCCGGGCGAGCTCGTCGTGGGCGTGATCCTGATAATGCGTGACGCCGACGTAGCGTACCCGCCCGGCCTGCTTCAGCTCGCGCAGGAATGCCAGGTTCTCGCGCCAGTCGACCAGGTTATGCACCTGCAGGAGATCGATCTTGTCACTGCGCAGATGTGCCAGCGAACCGTTCCACTGCGCGCGCGCGCCCGCGCCTGCACCCGCGGAAATCTTGGTGGCGAGGAAGGTGCGTTGGCGCCAATCGCCCTGCTCTAGCAGATCGCCGGTCACGGTCTCTGCGCGGCCGTAGCTAGGCGCGGTATCGATGAGGCTGCCGCCGCCGTCGAAGAGCAGGCGCAGCACTTCGACCAGCGGCGCGCGCTCGGCCTCGGTGGCGCCGACATCGAAGGTGCCCGACGTGCCCATGCCGATCACCGGCAGCTGTTCGCTGCTACTAGGGATCGCGCGCTTCTGAATCCCGGCCGGGGCGACCGACGGACTCTCTGCCGCCCGGGGGTTCGCAACCGCCGCGAAGGCGGCCGCGCCGATCGCAGCGATGAATTCACGCCGAGTCATCCGAAAGCTGCTCATATGTGCACCTCCGCCGGTCCAGGCGTTCCTTACTTCGATGCTGCTCGGCCTTCGAACACCTGATGTCCGTACGCCGTCTATTTTTCCAGCAAATAATCCTCGATCACCAAGGCATCCATTCCCGTGGTAAAAAAACCGCCAATACGTCTTCAACGGTGTGGACCATCGGCTTACCCATGATATTGAATGATGTATTGAGCAGGAGCGGTACGTTCGTCAAACGGTGGAAAGCCTCAATGAGGGCGTGAAAACGGGCATTCCATTCCCGTTTCACGTCTGCAAGCGCCCGGTGCCATCCACGTGAACCACCGCGGGCACCTTAGCACGCAATGGGGAAGGGGACAGATTTATTTTTCAGGTTAGAATATGCCTAACGAGGCGCTGGAGAGGGACGCGGCGCTCGCACGACTCATGTTGAGCACACGGGATTTCGCCCGCGATAGGGCCAGAGAGGATGGCCCGACCGCCCGGGACGTGCTGCTGCCGCGCCTGATGAGCGGGGAGATAACGGTATGACCACGACTAACACCGCTCCCTACCGCATCCTCGAGATCCAGCCCGACTGGGTGCTGGAGTCGGAGGCGATGGGCAGTAAGGACAAGTTCTGGTATCGAGATGGCGACGGACCGGACTGGCTGTTCAAGTTTCCGCAGGCCAATACCGGGCAGCATTGGTCGGAGAAGATCGCCGCCGAGGTGGCGGACGGCCTGAACATCTTGCATGCGCAAGTGGAGTTGGCCCTGTTCCAGAGGGTACGTGGCTCGGCCACGGGTTCCTTCGCCCGTGAAGGTCGGGAGCTCTACCACGGCAACCAGGTGCTGGCCGGCCATGTGCTGGGCTATGATCCCGGCAAGCAGTTTCGGCAGTCGGATCATACCTTGGAGAACATCTTTCTCGCGCTGGAGCGGGTATTCCTGGCGCCGGATGCCGCTCGGCGGGCCAAGGAACAGTTCGCCGACTATCTGGTGCTGGACGCCTTGATCGGCAACACCGACCGACATCACGAGAACTGGGGCATCCTGCGCAAGAGGACGAAGCGGGGGTGGCAGGGCATGCTGGCGCCGACGTTCGATCATGCCTCCTCCCTGGGTCGCGAACTGGTGGATGACAGCGCCTGCAAGTGCCGCCGCAGGTTGCTAGCAGAAGGCCGATTGGCGCAGTATGCGGAGAAGGCGCCCGGGCGATTTTCTGGCGAGCGACCGACAAGCATGGAGTCAGCCCGCTTGAACTGGTACGCCGCGCTGCTGGTTTGCATCCTGGCGGCCCAGAGCTTCCCATCCTTAGCGCCGAAGTAAGACATACACGGCGCCGGTCCCGCCGTCCGCGGGGCGGGCTGATGAAAACGCCAGTATGTCCTTGCGGCGCTGGAGCCAAAGGTTCAATTTACCTTTGAGCACCGGCTGCTTCTGGAACGATCCATGGCCCTTGCCATGGATAATGATCACGCAACGGTGGCCTGCCAGGGTCGCGGACCGCAAGAACCGGGACAAGGCTGCCTTGGCGAGGGGCACCGTCATACCGTGGAGATCGAGCTGCGCCTGCATGCTAAAATCACCCCGGCGCAGCCGCCGCACGACTTCTCGCCGCACACCGCGGGCGAGAAAGAGCAACTCCTCCCCGGTCTCGAGGTCGCTCGAGTCATAGTCGTCGCTCAAAAGGGCTTGCATGACCCGCAGCGTCTCAAGACGCGCCTGTTCCGCGATCGGTTCGGGGCGCGGCCGTTCGGGGAAGACGCTGTTATGGACGATGGGTTTCACCTCTCCTACGGCATCGCGGAAGAGAGTGATCTCGTCGGTGGAGGGGGTCTTGACCATAGACTTGTCCACGGCGGCGGCGCATTTCGCTTTAAGAGGGTGATATTCTGCGCGAAATCAGACCGCAAGCCAACGGTTACCTGTAGTTCTCCCCGTGCTCTTCTTCGAGGATCGACATCGAGAAAACCGTGAGGTTCCGTAAAATCTATTCCTCGCGGTCTTGCCGCGGAGACCTTAGCGATGGGGTGTCCAAAGGGGAGAGGCGCAGCTCTCCCCTTTGGTCGCCCCACGGGGTTCATACCCCGTGGTGGCGAAATCTAAATTGACTTCGCCTCATGCGACCCACCGCCGCGCATTCTCGAACAATCGGAACCAAGGCCCGGCCTCGTGCCGCCATGTCTTGGGCAACCATGAATATTGCCAGCGCAAGAAAACCCGCTCGGGGTGCGGCATGAGGATCGTGCAGCGTCCGTCGGAGGTGGTGAAGCCGGTCAATCCCCCCGGCGATCCGTTGGGATTGTTAGGGTAGACTTCGGTCGGTTTGCCATGGTGATCGACAAAGCGCAGCGCCGCGGTTTGATTGTCCAAGGCTTGCCGCGCGCCGCTACCGGCCGAAAAATCCGCGCGGCCTTCGCCGTGGGCGACGGGGATCGGGATCAGGGAGCCAGCCATGCCGTCGAACAGGATCGAGGACGAGGGCAGCACCTCGACCATCACCAGGCGCGCCTCGAACTGCTCGGAAACATTGCGCGCAAACCGTGGCCAATGGGCCGCGCCCGGGATCAGATCGCGCAGGTGCGACATCATCTGACAGCCGTTACAGACGCCGAGTGCAAAGGTATCGGGGCGTGCGAAAAAGATCGCGAATTCCGCCCGCGCCCGCTCATTGTACACGATGGCGCTGGCCCAGCCGCGCCCGGCGCCCAGGACATCGCCGTAGGAGAAGCCGCCGCAGGCGGCGAGACCGCGGAACGGAGCGAGGCTTCGGCGGCCGGAAATAATATCGCTCATGTGGAGGTCGACGGCATGAAAGCCGGCGCGTTCAAACGCCGCGGCCATCTCGATGTGTCCATTCACGCCTTGCTCTCTTAGAATAGCCACCGCCGGGCGCCTCCCGGTTACGATCGGCGGGGCATGCTCGCGTGGATCGAAGCCGGCTCGAACACTCAGGCCCGGGTCCGCGAGATCCGATAGGAGATCGAATTCCTGGCGGGCACAGATCGGGTTGTCGCGCAGGGCCTGCATGCGGTAGCTGGTCTCGGACCATAGGCGCTGCAATCGGACGAGGTCAGATCGGTAAACGTCGTGACCCTCATGCCGGATAATAAACGCCGGCGAATCGATAGGAGCGCCGATCACGTGCACATGCGCGGCCAGCGTCCCGTTTGTGTGAAAGGCCTCTGACACGCCTTCGAGGTCCTCGCGGCGCACCTGTAATACTGCCCCCAACTCTTCGTTGAAGAGGATCGCGAGCGGGGCTCCTCCGAGCCCATCGATCTCGATGCACACGCCGCGACGGCCCGCGAGCGCCATCTCCATGAGCGTCACGAACAGACCGCCATCGGAGCGGTCGTGGTAGGCGAGGATGAACCCCGTCTCATTGAGCACTTGGACCATCTGAAACAATGCCTTGAGATCCTCGGGGTCGTCGAGGTCGGGAGGCGTATCGCCCAACGCGCCATAGACTTGCGCCAGGCACGAGCCTCCGAGCCGGTTGCGGCCCCGCCCGAGGTCCACCAAGAGCAATACCGTCGCCTCGTCGCAATGCTGGATCTGCGGCGTGAGCGACTGGCGAACATCGGCGACCGGGGCGAAGGCCGAGACGATGAGTGACTGCGGCGCCGTCACCGACCGCTCTACGTCGGCTTCCTGCCAGACTGCTTTCATGGACAGTGAATCCTTGCCGACGGGGATGGCGACGCCGAGGGCCGGACAAAGCTCCATCGCGACGGCGCGCACGGCATCGTAAAGGCGCGCGTTTTCACCCGGATGCCCCGAAGCCGCCATCCAGTTGGCGGAAAGCGCGACGTCGGATAGCCGCGGAATACGTGCCGCGATGATGTTGGTAATGGCCTCGGCGACGGCCATGCGCGCCGCGGCCGGCGCATCGATCAAGGCGATCGGCGCGCGTTCGCCGATGGCCATCGCCTCGCCGGTAAAACTCAAGAACGAGCTGGCGGTGACCGCGCAGTCAGCCACCGGGACTTGCCAGGGCCCTACCATTTGATCGCGAACCACCAACCCCGACACCGTGCGATCGCCGATCGTAATGAGGAAGCGCTTGTCGGCGACCGCGGGTAAGCGCAGGACGCGTTCGACCGCATTCCTGAGATCGAGATCGCGCGCCGGAAACGGCGCGGACGAGGGCCGTAAACGCTCGGCCCGTTGGGTGATCCCGGGCGGGCCGCCCAGCAACACGCGCAGCGGGAGATTGACGGGTGTCTCTGCGCCGTCGCGAACGATCAGATCGCGTGTTTCGCTGGCCTCGCCGATGACGGCATAGGGACAGCGCTCGCGCGTGCACAGCGCGGAAAAGCGATCGAGATCCTCGGGAATGATCGCGAGCAGGTAACGCTCTTGAGCTTCGTTACACCAAAGCTCCAGGGGCGAGAGGCTGGGATCGGCGCTCGGAATAGCGCCAAGATCGAGACGCCCGCCGCAAGCGCTTTGATCCAAAAGCTCGGGGACCGCGTTCGAGAGCCCGCCCGCGCCCACGTCATGGACGGCAAGGATAGGGTTGTGCCGCCCGAGGGCGCAACAGCTATCCAAGACTTGCTGGCAGCGGCGCTCCATCTCGGCGTTGTCGCGTTGTACCGAGCCGAAGTCGAGTGCTTCATCCCCCTGGCCCGCGCTCAGGGACGACGCGGCGCCGCCCCCCAGACCGATGAGCATCGCGGGTCCGCCGAGGACGACGATCTTGGCCCCGGCCGGGATGGTTTCCTTGTGGATATGTTGCAGGCGGATGCTCCCGAGCCCCCCGGCCAACATGATCGGTTTATGAAAGCCCTTCACCTCCCCGCGCAGGGCTTGCTCGTAGGTGCGGAAATAACCGCACAAGGCCGGTCTTCCGAACTCGTTGTTGAACGCCGCGGCGCCGATGGGCCCTTGCAGCATGATGTCCAGGGCAGATGCGAAGCGGCCTGGATGCCCGTAGTCGCGTTCCCAGGGCTGTATAAATCCTGGGATCTTCAGGTTCGATACCGAGAATCCCGTCAATCCGGCCTTGGGTTTGGCGCCGCGCCCGGTGGCCCCTTCATCGCGGATCTCGCCGCCCGCCCCCGTGGCGGCCCCGGGAAAGGGTGAGATCGCGGTCGGGTGGTTATGGGTTTCGACCTTGATCGTGATGCCGGCGGGCGCTTGCACATAAGCATAAGACTGTGATGCAGGGTCCGCCAGAAACCATGGGGCGTCGTAAGCGCGCACCACCGCCGCGTTGTCCCGGTAGGCCACCAACACCCGCGCCGGATTCCGCTCATGGGTTATGCGGATCATGTCAAATAGGGAATGCTGTTGCGGGGTACCATTCAGGACCCAGCGCGCATGGAAGATCTTGTGCCGGCAATGCTCGGAATTGACTTGGGCGAACATCATAAGCTCGACGTCCGTCGGATTGCGGCCGAGATCCAGAAACGCCCCTAAGAGATAGTCCATCTCATCGGCTGACAGCGCCAGGCCGAGTTGCCGGTTAGCGCGTTCCAAGGC
>JBOIDL010000014.1:0-35643 GCA_050740435.1 Gammaproteobacteria bacterium | reverse complement strand
ACCCAGGGATGCCGATCACACCATTGACGCTTCGGTCTTCGGCGGCGCGGTCTTCCCACCTTACCGCAAATCCGCCTACCGTGTTTCTTCCAAACGCCTTCCGTCACGGGCGGTTATTCAGGTAACCTGTACTCGATTAGGTTTTGGGGCACGATTCGCGTGTAGGTACCCTCAAAGTCGAATCCCACGCTTCCGTCTTTCGCTTCCATCCGCGATGAGAAGGTGCCGCCTTCACGCAAGTCGACAGCGCTCTTGGTCGCGTGCCAATCGTCCGAGGCCGCGTTCCATTGCTTGATGTCCTTCGGGTTGTTCCAGGCACGCCAGACGGCATTCAAATCGGCCTTCACGACGGTCTCTACGGCGATTTTCACGGGTCGAGCTACTTTGTCACTGTGGGTTTGTACCTCTTAGTCGAACGACGAAGATCGAAATCGACATTCATTGCAGACCGCCTGTCTTAGGGGCAATCACCCGGCGCGGCCCAACCAAACATATTTGAAATTCACCTCTCCAAGTTTCCTATGCCGCCGGGAGAGGCACCGTCTTTTCTCCCTCTCTTGTCCAGGATAGCCTTGCACACCGGACTTGTTGAAGTGGTTCTGTACGACATTGGACGTGTGAGAATCTATTCCCCGCAGTCTTGCCGCGTGGACCTTTGGTCTAATTGGATGCGCGCCGTTGCAGCGTGAGGCCCTTGAGCAAGTTAAGCGCTTCGTACAATTCATAGTCGCTGGTCGCCAGGGTTTCACCGTTTTCGGCCTTCGCTTTTGCATCCTTTGGCTTGGTTGCGGGCTGCGCCGCCTCGGCAGGGGGCTGCTTACCGTTCGAGAGGTGGCGGGTGAGGTTGCTTTCTTTAATCTCGTCCAAGGCCGGATTTTCCGCGGCCGCTACTTTTACCCGGTCCAAAATGATGTCGGGAACGATGCCCTCGGCCTGGATGGACCGGCCCGAGGGAGTATAGTAAAGCGCGGTCGTGAGCTTAAGCGCGGCGTTATTGTTCATCGGCAGGATGGTTTGCACGGAACCTTTTCCGAAGGTCTTGCTCCCCATCAGCACGGCGCGGCGGGCGTCTTGGAGCGCGCCGGCTACGATTTCCGAGGCCGAGGCCGATCCTCCGTTGACGAGTATGACCATCGGCGCCCCGTTTAAGGCATCCTTGGGTTTCGCGTCGAATCTAAGCTCGGCTCCCTTGCCGCGCCCCTTGGTCAGGACAATGAGACCTCTTTCCATGAATACGTCGGCGACGGCCACCGCCGAGCCCAAGATCCCGCCGGGGTTATTACGCAGATCGAGGATGAGGCCGGAGAGCCTGTACTTGTTTTCGCGTTTCAGGGCGTCGAGGGCGGCGCTGAGATCGTCGCCCGTGCGCGTTTGAAAATGCGAGATGCGTACATAGCCCAGTTGCGGTTCCAAGGTCCGGCTCTTGACGCTTTGCACCTTGATTACCGCTCGCTTTACGGAGATCGCCAGCGGCTTTTCCTCGCCTTCGCGTACGATGGTTAGCTGAATGGCCGTTCCGGGTTTGCCCCGCATCATTTTCACCGCGTCGTTAAGGCTCATGCCCTTCACCGGCGTATCGTCAAGGCGAACGATAAGATCACCCGCCTTGATCCCGGCTTGCGCGGCCGGCGTATCGTCGATCGGCGCGATTACCTTGACGAAGCCGTCCTCCATCCCGACCTCGATCCCGAGGCCCCCGAATTCCCCGCTCGTCCCTTCCTGCAAGCCACCGTAGGCATCGGGGTCGAGATAGGCCGAATGCGGATCGAGCCCCGACAACATCCCCCGAATCGCGTTCTCGAGTAGGTCCGCGTCACCGACCTCTTCGACATAATCGCTCTTGATCTTCGCGAATACCTCGGTGAACGTGCGCAACTCATCGAGCGGTAAGCCCGCGCGCGGATTCGAAGCGGCATTGGCGGTCTCATTTCCGCCGCTAGCGAGTTGACTACCAAGGCCGAGCCCGAGCGCCAGAACAAAAACGTTTCTCAGCATATGTTTCATCGACCGCACTCCACCGGGAAATCAAATAAGATTACGATTAAGTTCGCCATTAGCGCAATAAACGGCCCAGGCGTTGCCGTGGCCGCAGCGACTCGTGATAGGTCCCTTCGGCCTGTTCCAGCGCGACCAGCGTGCGCCCGCTCATTTCCGCGGGCGGTTCAAGCCCAAGAAGATAGAGCAGGGTTGGGGCGATATCGGCGAGCGTGCCGCTCCGTGCGAGCTCGGCGGGACGCCCGATATAGAGCAGCGGTACGCGATTGCGAGTGTGAGCCGTGTACGGCTGCCCGCGCCGCATCTTGGTGGAAACCCCCCGCATCTTCTCGGCGTTACCGTGATCGGCGGTGATGAGCATCTCCCCGCCCACGGCTTGAATCGCGGCCACGATGCGTCCGAGGCAGGTGTCGATCGCCTCGATCGCCTTGACCGTGGCCTCGAAGTTCCCCGTGTGGCCCACCATGTCGGCATTCGCGAAATTGCAAACGATGACATCGTATTTCTTGCTATAAATCGCCTCGACCAGGCGATCCGTGATCGCGTCGGCGCTCATCTCGGGTTTGAGGTCGTAGGTTGCGACATGGGGCGAGGGCACCAGGATGCGATCCTCGCCGTCGAAGACGCGCTCTTCGCCGCCGTTGAAGAAGTAGGTGACGTGGGCGTATTTTTCCGTCTCCGCGATGCGCAGTTGCGTGCGTCCTTGGTGGGCGAGGTATTCGCCCAAGACGTTGTGCAGGCGTTCCGGGGGATAGGCGCAGGGAATGTGAAAATCGGCGTGATAGCGCGTAAGGCTGACGTAGGCACCGAGCGCCGGCGTCCGTCCGCGCTCGAAGCGGTCAAACTCGGGTTCGATAAAAGCCCGGGTGAGCTGGCGGGCGCGGTCGGCGCGGAAGTTCATGAACACCACTACATCGCCATCGGCCACCGTCACCGCGTCGCCGTTCGCGGGTACGATTGCCGTGGCTTGGACAAACTCGTCGGTCTCCCCGCGCGCGTAGGCCATGTCGAGGGCGATGAATGGGTCCGTGGATCGGTAGCGGGCGCGGCCGTGGGCGATGAGATCATAGGCTTCTTGGGTACGGCTCCAGTGGTGGTTGCGGTCCATGGCGAAATAGCGGCCGATGAGTGAGGCGATCCGTCCCGCGCCGGTCGCTGCGATCTTGACCTGTGCCTCGAGAAGGGAGTCGGCGGCGCTTTTCGGCGGGCGGTCGCGCCCGTCCAAGAAGGCATGCAGGAAGATCCGCGTTGCGCCGCGCTTGGCCGCGAGGTCCATCATAGCCAGGATGTGCGCCTCGTGGCTGTGAACGCCCCCGGGCGAGAGCAAGCCCAAGATATGGATCGCGCGCCCGCTCCGCACTGCGCGGTCGACGGGAGCGATCAGGTTCTCGTTGCCAAAGAAGGAGCCGTCTTCGACGGCGCGGGTGATGCGTGTGAGCTCCTGCAACACCAAGCGTCCCGCGCCGAGGTGCATGTGCCCGACCTCGGAGTTTCCCATTTGATTGTCGGGTAGGCCGACGTCTAGGCCCGAACAACCGATAAGTGCATGCGGGTGCAATGCCCAGAGATCGTCCCAAACCGGCTTATGGGCGCTATGGATGGCATTGTATTCGGTGGTGTCGCTGTGGCCCCATCCGTCGAGGACGGCGAGGATTAGGGGGCGCGGGGTTAGGGGCATGCGCGTCGGGCGAGGCGCGGCGGGTAGCCGCGGTGGCTCTACGAAACCGCATGCTGGCTGGTAAACATCCGCGCGAGTGTATCATGATCCGCTGTCATTGATTGCGTGGGATCCGAAGCGGGCGTTTCGCGTGGCGGTGAGCATGGCCTTTTCATCCGTGGCCTGGCAAAATGCGCCCATGCGTTGCGACGCTTGCACGGCGGTGCTCGAGGCGAGATCACAACGGGGTAGAGGAGATTAAATGGAGCAACTTGGCGAGTTCGTAGTGAATCATTGGATATTGTTTTCCCTGCTAGCGCTGAATATCTTGGCGCTGGCGCTCTATGTCGCGAAAGGATCCGGGGACGGGGCACCGCAACTGCCTCCGACCGAGGTGACTCGAATCGTAACTCATCAGGACGCGACCATTATCGATGTGCGTGATCAAGCGGCCTATGGCCGCGGGCATATCTTAGGCTCGCTGAGCCTCCCGCTCGCGGACCTGGCGAAACGTGCGGGCACGCTGACGCTCGATCGCAAGAAACCGGTGATCCTCTGCTGCCAGGCTGGGAACACCTCCGTCGCCGCGGTCGAGCCTTTGACTAAGGCGGGATTCGAGCGCATCTACCGGCTCAAGGGCGGAATGCTGGAATGGCAGCAAAGCAATCTACCGGTCACTAAAGGGTAGAGGAAAGCGAAGCAGAGCTATGACAGGCGCCAACGGGGGTGAGGACAACGCTACGCAAGCGCAGCCGCTGGCCGGCCAGTTGGCGATCCAAAAGATCTATGCCAAGGATATTTCCTTCGAGGCGCCGCAGTCCCCGCACGCGTTTCTGCAGAAATTGAATCCGACCATCGACGTCCAGCTCAATAATCAAGCCACGCGTCTCGATGAGGAGGTCCACGAGGTGGTGTTGACGGTGACCGTCTCCGTGCGCAGCGAGGATAAGCCGCTGTATGTGGTCGAGGTGCAACAAGCGGGGATCTTTACGATCGCGGGCTTTCCCCCGGAGCACCTCGGGGCGATCCTGGCGACGGCCTGTCCGAACGTACTGTTTCCCTACGCCCGCGAGACGGTATCCGACTTAGTGATCCGCGGAGGGTATCCGCCGCTCCTGCTCGCCCCGGTTAACTTCGATGCGCTCTATGCGCAGGAGCTCAAGCGCCGCCAGCAGGGGGTGGCGTCCCACGCGGAACAAGCGCATTAGGAAGCGGGTTTAACCGCGCTCGCAACCGGCGTTGGATCCTTCCCCCGCGGCAAACACAACGGCGCCTGTTCTCGTGATGGGCGCCGGTTCCTGGGGCACCGCGCTTGCCATCCTCTTGGCGCGCAACGGGCAGCCGACCTACCTGTGGGGGCATGATCCGGCGCACATCGCCTCGTTGCGCGAGACGCGCCGCAACACTCGCTTCCTTCCTGGCATCGTCCTGCCCGAGGCGGTCATGCCGATCACCATTCTCCCGCCGGCCAGCATACGGGATGTTATTATCGCGGTGCCCGTGAATGCCCTGCGTGAGGTCATGCGTGACGTTCTCGCCAAGGTTTCGGGAACCTTGCGTATCGCATTGGCATGCAAAGGCATCGAAGCGAGCACCCACAAGCTGGGGCACGAAACCGTCGAGGAGGTGCTCGGGATGAACACGGTCACCGCTTTGATCTCCGGACCGAGCTTTGCGGCAGAAGTTGCCGCGGGCCTGCCGACCGCGCTGACCGTGGCCTCGCGCAACGAGCTGTTCGCACGCGATCTGGTCAAGCGTTTACATAACCGGAGTTTTAGGGCCTACATCAGCGACGACCTCACCGGGGTCGCCATCGGCGGGGCGGTAAAGAATGTCCTGGCCATCGCGGCGGGCGTCGGAGATGGCCTCGGATTCGGTGCCAATACGCGCGCGGCGCTGATTACCCGGGGGCTTGCCGAGATGGTGCGCTTGGGCTTGGCCTTGGGGGGCCAGCGGGCGACGCTGACGGGTCTCGCCGGCATCGGTGATTTGGTGCTCACTTGTACCGATGATCAGTCTCGCAACCGTAGGCTCGGCCTCATGCTCGGGCAGGGCGTGAGCCTGCCCGAGGCGGAACGCCGCATCGGACAGGTCGTGGAAGGTGTCCGCACGGCCTACGAAGTATTGTCCTTGGCGCGAAAACACGCCATCGACATGCCGATCAGCGAGCAGGTCGTGCGCGTCGTGGCTGGCAAGTGTGAACCCCGCCAGGCGGTGCAGACATTGCTCGCGCGCGAGCCGCGCCAGGAGATCGAGTGTAGCTAGGCTAGCGGGCGAAGCGGTTATCTAGAGAACCAGTGGCATGAAAACCCTGCTGCCGCCAGGCTTCGTAAACAATGACGGCCACAGCATTCGATAAGTTCAGGCTGCGGCATCCGGCCCGCATCGGAATGCGGAAGATGTTCTCGGAACCGAGCCGCTGAAGCAGGTGCGGTGGCAGCCCCCGAGTCTCCGGACCGAACAGAAATGCGTCTTCGGGCCGGAAAGCGATGTCGGTATAACAAGCTTGCCCTTTGGTTGAAAACCCGAATACCCGTAGCGGTTGCACGTTCGCCATAAACGCCCCGATCTCGGCATGGACAGCTATCCCCGCGAGCTCGTGATAATCCAGGCCGGCGCGCCGCAGGCGTCTATCCTCGAGCGAGAATCCGAGCGGTTCGATAAGATGCAAGCGCGCTCCGGTATTCGCGCACAGACGTATAATATTGCCCGTATTCGGCGGGATTTCCGGCTGATAAAGAACGACATGAAACAAGGCGGCTGATGGCTGCACGAGACCCAGACATGTTGGCCGTCGATTTCCGCGGCCTGCCTTTTGCGACCCCGTTGGTGTTGTTGTCAGGGTGCGTGGGCTTCGGCGAAGAATACACGCGCGTCGCCGGATTTTCCAACCGCGATGCCGGAGCGGTCTGCTTGAAGGGGACGACGCTCGAGGCGAGACTCGGGAACCCCCCGCACCGGATCGCCGAGACACCGGGCGGCATGCTGAACGCGATCGGGTTACAGAACCCCGGCGCCCGGGCGGTGGTCGATGCCATTTTGCCGCGCTTGAATTTTGAGGAGACGCGTTTCATCGCCAACGTGTGCGGCTCGACAATCGAAGAATACCGGGAGGTGACTCGGGTTTTCGATGATTCACCCATCGATGCCATCGAGATCAATATTTCTTGTCCCAACGTCAAGGAAGGCGGTGTCGCCTTCGGGAATGATCCCGATATGTCCGCCCGGGTGGTGGCGGCCTGCCGGGCCGTCACGCGCAAGCCTCTGATCACGAAACTCTCGCCCAACCAGACCGAAATCGCCGAAAACGCGCGCCGCTGCATCGAGGCAGGATCGGACGCCTTGGCGGTCATCAATACCCTCATGGGGATGGCGGTGAACATCGAGACCCGCCGCCCTGTGATCGGCAATAACCAGGGGGGATTGTCGGGACCGGCCATCAAACCCGTCGCGTTGCTGAAAGTGCACCAGGTCTACCAAGTGTGCCGACCACACGGCATTCCGATCATCGGGCAGGGCGGGATCACGAGCGCCGCCGATGCCATCGAGTTCTTGATCGCGGGGGCGACGGCGGTCGGGATCGGCACGGCCTTGTTCTACGATCCGCTGATCTGCCCCAAGATCAACCGCGGGATCATCGAGTATCTCGAGCGCCACGGTGTGCGCTCGGTTTCGGACTTGGTGGGGACGCTGCAGCCCCATGCCGCCGCGTCTGCGGTGTGCACGGGCTAAGCGTACGTAATCTTCGACGCCGGGGTTATGTCTCAGTTTCGGGTTCAGGTCTTGCCTTACGGTTTGATCTCTCCCTCGTGTCGGCTTGCCGGAACGTCAACCAGCCAGCCGACCCCAGCCCCACGGCAACTGCAAACCACAACGTCGTCACGCGGATCAATACCGTCGCGCTGGCGGCCTCCGGCTCAGTCACACCGAAGTGCACCAGCAGGAAAAATACCGTGGCCTCGGCCGTGCCCAGACCACCGGGTATGAACGACAGGGCGCCCACCAACAAGGCAAACGCAAAAACGAAAATCGCGACAGGCAGTCCGATGTCGTATCCCATGGCCACCAACATCAGATGAAACGACAAGCCTTGCGCAGCATAAGCGCAACACCCGAGGCACCATCCCGGAAACAGACGCTGCGGCACCAGGCAGTTTTTGGCCTGCGCGAGTATCCGGGCACCCCAGGCCAAAGTGCGGGTCAGCCAACCGTTCTGGCCACGCTCGCCCCATTCGACCAGCAACGGTGCCGCGGCGATCAACACGACCACCGCGAGCAGGGCCACGCCTAGTACCCACAGACCGTAACGTGACTTCGGGTACAGCGACAAACCGATCATCGTCAAGGTGACCACCGACAACAAATCGGTGAGGCGGTCGGCAAAAAACGCGGCGAAGCTCTGTGTATACGTGACCTTGTGGCGCGCCAGAAAGGCACTGCGCAACAATTCGCCGACTTTCCCGGGCGTCGTGGTCAACGCAAACCCCGACAAATAAATGACGAAGCTTTGCAGGCGGTCGACGCGTAGTCCCAGGGCGCCCAGATACCATTGCCATCGGCAAAAGCGCAGCGTGAATCCCGCGAACGTCAACCCACAGCCGATGGCCAAGCCGCCGGCTCCGACGCGGGCGACGGCACGCCATGTGTCGTCCCATCCCGTGGCGAGGGCCAGTCCGAGGTAACCGGTTACCGCCAGCAACAGCGACAGAATCAGCACCCGCATCAGGCGCGGCGTCAGGGTGATCGGTGGTGCGGCCGTTGCGGAAGTCACGCGTAATCCGTTGCATCAGGCATCGAACAAGCGACGATTGTAAACCGAGATTCGCGTCGAAGGCTCCGGCTCGCGAAAAATGGGCAGTTTTCCTGGAGCCTAGCGCGCAAATCGAAGAAACAGACCATGCTGCTACGAAATCCGCGGACCGGTCTCGTACGCCGCGGCACCACATCATCAAGCTGAATATAGGCAATCTTGCGCCCTTTGGCTTCGACGCACTCGAAGAAATTCTCCAGGACATGATGCGCAATCTCAGCCAGGCGACCGGCTACAGCGATTCCAAGGGTCCGCATGCGAGGCGGTGTGCAGTATTACCAGCTAAAAGGCGTCCGCGACGTTTCGATCGACGAAATTTACCTTGGCAACGGTGTGTCCGAGCTGATCGTGATGGCCATGCAAGGGCTGTTGGACGACGGCGACGAATCCCTTGCCGTCGCCGGATTACCCGTTGTGGACGGCCGCAGTCACGCGTATAAGAGTAAACACCCTTTTCGTCAAGGAGCAGTACTGATGGAACCTGTGAGTTGTCAATCACACGAGTCCTCAATCAAGTTGCGGGCCCTTCATCGGCCCGAGGCGCCAAGTTTCGGGGTGTTTTGGGGTCCTCTGCGTCGAGCACATGCTCGGACAGCGATTCAGCGGCGCGTAGAAATCTGGGCGAAAGCCATTGAAGACTTCCTTCCACGTAAGCCGAGCGGGAAACTTTGCGAGTTACTCGATAGCGGAGAAGTCGCGGCGCGGGTATTACGCGAGTCCATTGACACGTAAAATTCGTCAGTTTATCTGACACGTTGCCCCACAGCGCTTGATCATATCGACTGCGAACCTGTATCCGCGCTGAGAATAATTCGAGCGTGGTCACTTTAATCTCCTCCGTTCACATTATCGGCGGCCGCGGCCCTGGGGGCGCCGAGGGGTTCTATTGCCGGCTGGTGCAGGGCCTTGCCCGAAGCGGAAGCTCCGTCCACGCGATCAATCCGCCTCAAAGTGAGGTCGGCAAGCGGCTTGACGGCGCGATCCCACAAGCACATGTGCGGATGCTTGGAACTTGGGACCTACGCGCGCGTTTTCGGATCGGGCAGATTATCCGCTCACTTCGGCCCGCGATCGTCCAAACCTATCTCGGCCGCGCCACACGGCTCACGCATATACCGGAGCCCTCGGGACCAATCCACATCGCGCGGCTCGGCGGCTACTACGACTTGAAAAGCTACCGGCACGCCCGTGCATGGGTAGGGAATACGCAGGGGCTTTGCGACTACCTTGTCCGTCAGGGGCTCCCGGCCGAGCGGGTTTTCTATATTGGAAACTTCGTCGACATACCGGAGGAGCGCGATGCAGAAGACGCGGCGGCGCCCCGAGAGGCCTTGGGGATCCCGCGCGAGGCCTACGTAGTTCTGAGCGTCGGGCGGCTGCATCCGGTGAAAGGCATCGAGGTCTTGCTGCACGCGCTGGCGGATCCGTCCGCCTCCTTGCATGGACTCGCCTTGTATCTGGTCCTCGTGGGCGAGGGTCCGGCGCGTAAAAAACTCACGGCGCTCGCGGGAAGCTTGGGGTTAAAACAGCGGGTGTATTTTGCCGGTTGGCAGCCCGACCCCTCGCCGTATTATTCCATCGCCGATCTGGTGGTCTCTTCGTCCCATCACGAAACCCTGGGGAATACCATCCTCGAAGCCTGGGCGCACAGGCGTCCCGTGGTGGCTACCGCGACTGCGGGCGCAGGGGAATTGATCGACCACGGAGCGACCGGGTATCTGACGCCAGTCGGAGACGCGCGCGCCTTGGCACGGGGACTCGCGGAGTTGGTCCAAAACCCTATGCTTGCGGAGCGGCTTGCCGAGACGGGCTACCAGGAAGTTCGCACGCGCTATAGCCCCGAGGTCATCGTAGCGGCCTACGCCGATCTTTATGCGCAGTTGATCGAGAAATCGCGGTGATCCGTTGTGCGCTAGATCAACCCGTCTGATCGCAATCGCGCTAATACTTTGCCCACCTCCAATCCGCGCAGGCACGCATGTCCGTAGCGGGGCGGACAGTGGGGTAAATGGCAAGGGCTGCACTCCACGCCAAGGGTAAGTACGCGCTCGGCTTGGCCGAGCGCATGGCTGCGTTGCCAGTTCGTGGGTCCGAAGAAGGAATAGACCGGGATCCCGGAACACGCGAGGACATGCATCGGCCCGGAATCGTTGGTAATCGCGAAGCGCGCGCGCCGCGCGAGCTCGGCGAGCTCACAGATCGAAAAACGATCGGTCGCATCGATCCCTCCGTGGGCAGCCAATTCGCGGTTCAGCGCCGCATCGTCCCCGGCGCCGATCCAAACCACGCTACAGTCCCGTTCCCGCAATGCCGATGCCAGCTCCGCATAGTAAGGCCAGCGTTTGGTTTGCCAGCGCGCGCTCCCGCCCGCATGCAGCAATGCGAAGCCGTCCTGCGTTAGGCGCTGGGTATCCAACCACCGATCTACTCGGCGCGACTGCCCATCGCTGAGAGGTAGCCACGGACAAGGGTCCATTTGGTTAATGCCGGCGGCGGCGAGAAGCGCATTGAGTCTGTGATGAGGATGCGCGAAAGATGCCTCGGCGGGGTAGCGGGTGTAGGGAAATCGGCGGGCGTTTCCTATGCGCTCGGGGATCCCCGAAATAGCACACAGCGTGCGGGAGCGATCGTTCCCTTGGAGGTCATACACCCGCTGGAAACGCCGGCGGCGGATCCACCACAGCGCCTGCGCCGCCGCGAGCACGCCCTTGCGGGGGTAGGATCTCACTTGGATCCCCGGCCAATGGGCGAAAATGGGCGCGAAGGCCGGGGTGGTGAGTAACCACAAGGTTTTTCCGTGCTCCGCCCTTTGAATGGCGCGGATCGCGGGCGTGGCGATCATGACATCGCCGAGCGCCCCGAGCTTTAGGATCAGCACCGCGTCGCTACGAGATCTCATGGGAGCGTACGCCGGGATTGGTCCAAGAAGGCGAGCGCGGCGAGAACGATAAAGAGGTAGATGGAAAAGGGTTTGGAGCGGTAGGAAAAGCTAAAGAGGGCGCTTGTCAGTATCGCCATCGAAGCGGCGACAAAAAGCCCCGCCTGCTGCTGCGCGAAACCGTCCGCCGATCGCCAGGCGCGGACACCGCGCCGCAACATCAAACCCAACCACGCCAAGAGTGACATCAGGCCGATGATCCCCGTCTCGTACCATGCGTCGAGTAGGAAGTTGTGGAAGTGTTTCGCCTGGGCGACGACGGCCGACTCCCGGATTTTCATGGACATCAGTGATCGGTTACGGCTAGCGTTGCCCATGCCGACGCCGACAAGCGGATTATTCGGCGGCGCCGCGAGGGCCTGGCGCCAAAGCATCGACCGGTAGCTCGTAAAGTCGTCGACGGCTTCGATAACCGCTTGCCGTGACCAGGCCCCCCTCACGAATTGGTTACCGTAACTAGCGACCAGCACCGACATTACGATGGACGTGACGGCGACCAGGGTGCGGGTACGCCATCGCAACACCAACGCCCCGTAACACCCCAAAGCGACGACCAGCCCTAACAGGGCGGATCTCCCCTGCGACAACAAAATATAGCCGATTATCGCCACGAGAAGCGTAAACACCATGAAAGCCGGACGTTTTAGGTCTTGCTCGTGAAGGTAATAGAGGATAAAGGGTGTTAGGAACGGAAGATTGTCTTCGAGCATTTGCCGGTCGGGGCGGAAATCGTCGTCGCCGGCGTGAACGAATAGCATCAGATAGAGTGTAGCTAACACGGTGAGCCCAGACACTCCGAAGCCGGTAATCAGGCGCTCTATTCCATTGGGAACGCGTTGTAACGACGCCAAGATGAAAAAAAACCCCGAGCTATACGCTAAAAACTTGCACCACTCCTTGAATCCCGCGTCCGGCTCCGCGGCGCCCGGTACGCCGAGGAGAAAAGCAACAACTAAGATCCCGTACAGCGCTACGATCGCGCGCTCGACCTCGAGTTTCTCGCCTACAACGCTGGTCAAGGCCCAGGCTAGGAAGAAAATGGCACACAGCGTAAATACGGCCCGTCCTAGGACTTGAGCTAACGGCAAAAAACAGGGTAGGAGCCACCCCCAACGGAAAAACGATGCTTTGATACTAGCGTGCACGTTTACCGCGCCGACAATACCGAAGACACCCGCGCCAGCACCGCTGCGCCGCCGATCCCTTGCATACCGAGCGCGGGCGCCGATGACACGAGACTCGAGATGAGGCTCGAATAATCCAGGGGTGGGTAGCGGCCGTTAAACAAGATCACGGACGGCACTTTGACCGCCACCGCCATGTTGCACACTCCCGTGTCGTTACCCACAAATACGCTGCAACCCTCCAACAGGGCGGCGACCTCGTCGATAGGACGTTCGATGACAACTTGCGGCGGATAAGCGCGTCCAGAGATCCGATCGTATATCCAGTCAGCAAGATCGCGTTCCGGCTCGCCGCCGATCAAGTAAAGCGTGCCGCCATGATCCCGAAGAATATTCGCGCCAAGCTCCGCGAAGTTGTCCTTCCCCCATTGCCGGTCGGGTTCACTGGAACCGATGCCCAAGGCGATCCAAGGCCGAGGAAGCTGACCGAATCGCCGTGCGACGTTCTCTTTGGCTGGGCCGGACACGATAAGCCCGGGTTCCGTTTCCAGGCGCGGGATCCCGGTCAGAGCGATCAGTCTATCGGCCATCGCGATCGGGTGGCCGTGGCGCTCGGCCTTAGGTAAGCGAACAGGATGGCTGAGGAAGAACCCTTGCCAAACCCGCCCATAACCGATGCGCCGAGGAATGCCGGCAAGCAAAGTGGCGAGGCCATAGCGCGCGCTGCCGTGCAGGATCCACGCCTCGGCAAAACGGCCCGCGCGTATATCGCGCGCCAAGCGCAGCATTCCCCGGAGGCCGTCATGTCGCCCCGGATTCCTATCGAGCCACAAGATCGACTTGACATGGGGATCGGCGGCGAAGAGCCGATCCGCGCTCGATCGGCGTTTCGTAAGCAACGTGACACAGCCTTCGTTCGAGGCGCGGGCGATGTTATGGATATGCGGGATATGCCATACCATGTCCCCGATCCCGGGCAGGGGTTGGATCACGACGGTGCCGCGACGCTGCGCATGCTCCGCTGTCCACCGATAAAACGCTGAAAACATATCAACCGGCGGGAGTTTCATACCCGGCCGGAGTTTCATACAGGGCCAAGGTCTGGTCGAGCATCGCGCTGAGCGTAAAAGGCGTGCTCGGAGGCACTTGTCGCGGAGAGCGGACGAACTCCACGGTTTTCTCAAGCAGCGCCCCAAGGTCGCCCGCCGGGATAGCGCCGTCGGGAAACATGCGCGCGAGGATCTCGCGCACGCCGCCGTGATCGTAGGCGATCACCGGGACACCGAGGCTCAGCGCCTCGAGCGTTGTCCGGCCGAAGGCCTCGGGGGCTCTTGACAGACAAAATACCAGATTCGATACGGCCATGATCTCACGCAGATCGGGGCGGTGTCCCAGAAACGTAATATGGCCCTCGAGCCTGCGCCTGGCCACCTGCGCGCGGAGCTCATCGAGAAGATGGGCGCGGAGCGCGCCTCCGGCGATGAGACCGTGGGCCGGCACGCCGCGGTCTTTGAGGCCGGCATTAAGATCAATGAAATCCTGGTGGCCCTTGCGGCGCGAAATTCTTGCCGGAAGCGTCAGCACCATGCGGCCGCTCAGCATTGGCATTTCGCGTTCCCAGATCACCCGCCAGTCCGCGGGCGGCTCGTAGGCGTAGGAATACACCCCGGGATCCACCCCGCGGTAGATTACTTGGACGCGGACGGGATCAATACCTGGGTAATTTTTCAGCAAGTGATCCCGTACCGTGGCCGAGATGGCGATGATCGGCTCCCCACGGGTCATGATCGCGCTATAACGACTGACGGAGTATAGACCATGGACGGTCGTCACAAAGCGGGGCCGGGAGGACGGCGGGAGACTTCGCCACGCGGCGTAGGCGATCCAGGCCGGCAAGCGCGAGCGGGCATGGAGGATATCCACCTGGCGGCTGCGCAAGAGACGCCTCAGCGATAGCACATGACGAAGTGAAACAGCCGACTTGCGTCCGATATCCCAGTCCAGATAGTCCGCGCCCGCCTGCTCAAGCTCTGGCGCCATGCGCCCTCGGGCGGCGATGACGATGGCGCGATGACCACGCCGCACCAGTTCCCGCGCCACCTCGATCGTGCCCTGTTCCACGCCGCCTCCTTCCAAGGCGGGAAGCACCTGGACTACCGTCAGCGGCACGCCTTCACCCGATCTTCACGGCGAGCCGAATCACCGGACGGGGAGCGGAGCCTAGCCCCCAACGCTCGACGATCATTTGCGCGCAACGCGCGGCCTCGGCCAGCAGTGGGGTTGGCACGCGCAACGGCGCGCCGCGCGCCCAGGCTTCATAGGCGGTAATCAAACCCGCGCCCAACAAGGCGTCGATTCCGGCGGTAATGCGGTTTGAACCTCGCCGCGGGAGGCGCAGCAATCCGACCGCGGCGCCGGAGCTCAAAGCCTCATAGACCATCGAGACGCTGTCTTCGGTAACCCATACGGCTTGGGCCGCGGCCAAGGCCTCGGTGAGCCATCCTCGATCCGTGTCCGTATGCGGCACGACACAAGCCTGGCCCGCGCCGAGACGAGCGAGCGCCCGCGAGGTGGTAGCCGGGGTACGGCGCGAATCGGTCAGTTGCCACCGCAGAGATGGACAGGCGGCCACGACCGCTTGCACTTGCGTCAAAACGGTCTCCTCGTCCCAGTGGTAATGCGTTGAAGTCCCGCCGATCAAGAATAAACCCTGGTCCCGCCGCGGCCGCGCTGAGTTTTGAATCTCATTGAGTACGCCTTGGGTGGAGATCACGTTGGGTCTTTCACAAACCCCGTCGTGTTCCGGAATGATGCAGAGGTCAAAGCAGGCGAGTGGTAGACTGGGGCGCATCAACACCACCACGCGCCCGCCGCGGGCGCGGCGCGCGGCAAGCAAGGAAAGGTGGGTCGCATGCCCGGCACCGACGATGAGATGCGGATCGGGCAACGTCTGCCCCGATGGGAAACGCCTGAAGAGCAAATCGCCGATCGCGCTGAGGTTAGAACGCGCCTCAAGGTCATGAGGCTCCACGGGTATTAATCGGCCGAGTGCCCGCACCAAGCCTTGGCTTTGATGCTCGTGCCCGGTTTTCCCATCGCGAATACGCCAAACCACTACACGACCTTCAGCGGCGCTTGTCATCCTGCGAGAGGCCGGGGCCGCCTAGCGCTCGACGAGCACGAAGTCGGTGCCGCAATAGGGGCATTTTGCCTTGCCGGTGGCCTCGATCGGCAGATACACCCGGGGATGGGAATCCCACAGACGCATGCTCGGCAGAGGGCAGTGCAAAGGCAGATCGCCTGGGGTGATCTCAACCAAGCGCCGGTCGTTCGGCGTATTCTGTCGCTGCGGCTCGATGCGAACGTCGTTCATCGGGATACCTTAGGAAGCGCTGCAAAAGTTACTGCGCAGCCCCCACAGGGCGGCGAACGTAGTGAGCGTCCTTTGCAAGGGCCAGTTAGGCCATAAAGCCGCAACGTCCCGCATTTGGTGTCGCAGGATCATGCCACCGAGTCCAAGGCAGCCCACGTCTTGGGTCCGACGATACCGTCGGGGACAAGGCCACGAGCGCCTTGGAAGGCGCGCACTGCCGCCTCTGTTTTGGCTCCTAAGCTGCCATCTACCGTAACCCCGACTTTTGCCTGGATCTGCTGAACGAGCGCGCCAGTTGCTCCACGGCGCAGAGTCGGTCGACCTGCAGCGCCGCCCGAATGCGCCGGAGCCTCAGCCGCGGGGATCAGTGCGGGTGCAGGCGTTCTACCGTCCATGATCGCGGCGACGGCTAAACGAAACGCGTTCATGTCGACGTTCGGATCGGGTTTTCGGCCCTTGGGCAAAGCATATTCTTTATGCCCGGCGCAGAAGTCGGGCCCGCGGCCGATGTGTATCAATATGGCTGCCACGCCGCGCTGATAAGCATCCATCTGCACCGCGGGCCAGGGATCGTTCGGCTTACCTGTATTTTCTGCCTCAATACCTATGAAGTTAGCATTGCCATTCGTGATGCCGTTCCAGATACCCTGTCCAGCGTGGTTGCATCTTCCAGCAGCGATCACATAGTAGGTACCGTCCCGCCCAAGGCCAAGTTGCGCGAGAGGCCCGGGGAGGTCGCTGCGCCCATTGATGAGAGTGTCGAGACTCGGCATATTTCCCCTGAGCGACCCTGCCGTGTGGTGGCATATCACACCGAAGATTTTGCCTACATCGCCCCGGCCGCGGGTTTCCCAGTCGTCACTCGAGGCGACCTTCAAACCCGCTGCCTTCAATACGCCCGGTAACCATGTTAAAGAATAGATCATGTCAGGCTACGCCTCCCTGCGCCGCAGGTAACTTGTCATCTGCTGTTTCGTTTATAGTCGCGAGGTCAACATCGCATGCATCGCTGTCGCTCTCGCGGTCCGCGGGATTGGGCGCGTTTCCCAGTTGGGCGAATTGCATACTCGCCAAAGGAGCGCCCGCGCCTGCTCCAATAACTGCCTGAACTCCACCCGTGGCGTCCGCAGCATTACGCGATGCAGGCTGGCGATCTTCGGAAGCTTCCTCGGGACTTTTCTCGTGCGGCTTGACGGTGGAGCGGATCACCATGACCTTGTTCAGCACGTCGAACCAGAAGGGAGCGCCCAGCGTCGCCGCGAACGCGGTTACCAGCCAGCCCAAGAGGCGGTTCCAGATCCCATCCGTCCCCGGTTCTTCTCCGCGCCGCGCCGCGTCCTGTTCTTCTGCCCAGCCGATCGGCAGACTCAGCCCCTCCAACTGCGTCTTCGTCTCTGTGTAGGAGTTCTTCACGAAGTTCGGGTCCGCTGCGGCCTTCGCTGCCCGCGCGACGATGACCGCGCTTGCCGTGTTGCTCGAGGAGAGATAGTCGATTATGGCGATCGTGTTGATGTTCAACCCTACGGCTACCCCAAGAGCGATCCAGAGAATCACCCACTGCGTCGACCGCTTGTACCAGCCAGAGACGCGATCCATGCCGCTATCATACCAAGTCTCGATGTTTTTCACGGCTTTATCGAAGTCTCCCTGGGCCGAATCGATCGCTGTGAGTAAAACCCGCTGCACCGCCTCGTTATCGAGTTTCGCGATATTCGTTCGAACGATATCCAGTGAGACAACGCCCGCCATGCTAGTGGCATCGTTAGTGCCCGGACCACGCGCTGCGAGATCCATCAGTGCCAGAGCAAAGCTCTTCGACGGAATATACGACGGCAAGTTGCCACCTTTAGCTAGCGCGCCAGACGCTTGGATGAAGTGCGAGGGCTGTAGGCGCCGGAAAAGAGGCTGTAGATCAGTGGGTGCTTGTAGAAATGGCTCGCGAGACCGTCACCCGATTCATCGTGCAGAAGCTCACGGATCCCGTGCTCTAAATAGGCCGCACGCGTCTTCAGCCACGCCTCGATACCTTCCCGGATCGCGGTGCATAGGGTGCTGACCAAGACGAAGATGAAGACAATTCCGATAACGACTTCCAGAATCTGAG
Organism: Gammaproteobacteria bacterium; assembly: GCA_050740435.1. Classification (GTDB taxonomy): domain Bacteria; phylum Pseudomonadota; class Gammaproteobacteria; order JACCXJ01; family JACCXJ01; genus USCg-Taylor. The sequence goes on along the minus strand of JBOIDL010000014.1, from coordinate 17,642 downwards.
AGTCGAACATGCCACCCCTCCTTTATGTTCCGTAAGAAACGATCTTGCTCAGCAACGCCGCATGTTGAGTGTTGCATGAGCCGCGGAGCAGCGGGCCGCCAGCCAGCTCCGTCCAGCTAGTTTCGTAGCTCGCTGGAGCGGACACCGCTTCGCGGCTTCGGGTATCTGGGCTTGCTCGCGACACTTTGCAGAGCTTCCTTAATCAGCGACGGGCGTGAGCCACTCGGGGTGTTCCGTCCGGCGGCCATGCACTTGATCGAAAAACAGGGTTTGCAAGCGCGCCGTAATGGGCCCGCGTTGCCCGGCGCCGATGCGCCGCCCGTCAAGCTCCCGGATCGGCGTTACCTCGGCCGCGGTGCCGGTAAAGAAGGCTTCGTCCGCGATATAGACCTCATCGCGCGTGATGCGCTTCTCCTGCACAGGGATCCTAAGCTCTCCGGCGAGCGCGATGATGCTGGCGCGGGTGATTCCCTCCAATGCGGATGTCAAATCGGGCGTGTACAGGATGCCGTCACGCACGATGAAGATATTCTCACCGCTGCCTTCCGTCACGTAGCCCTCGACATCCAACAACAGGGCCTCGTCGTATCCGCCCTGCAAGGCCTCTTGCAGCGCCAGCATGGAATTCATATAGTTGCCATTGGCCTTGGCCTTACACATCGTGATATTGACGTGATGGCGGGTAAAGGACGAGGTCTTGATGCGGATCCCTAGTTCCTGACCCGCGGCGCCGAGATAAGGCCCCCAATGCCAGGCCGCCACCATAATATGAGTCTTCAGATTATCCGCACGCAAGCCCATCCCCTCCGCGCCGTAAAAACACAAGGGCCGGAGATAGGCGCTCTCAAGGCTGTTGGCGCGCACGACTTCCCGGCACACCTGGGTCAAGGCCGAGCGCTCGTAGGGCATCGGCATCCCGAGGATGTGCGCGGAACGAAACAAGCGTTCGATGTGCTCGCCCAGCCGGTAGATGGCTGTCCCCCGCTCGGTCTTATAGGCGCGTATGCCCTCAAACACCCCCATGCTGTAATGCAAGGTGTGGGTGAGCACGTGCACCTTGGCCTCGCGCCAAGGCAACATCTCCCCGTCCATCCAGATGAGGCCGTCCCGATCAGCCATTGTCATTATTGTCTTCCCCCCGCATCGTCATGCCCCGACCACCCGGCGCCATGCCTCGCCGACCCTTCCACGCTGGGCGCTGAATTCCGCATTGCCGGCCAAGGCCGGCCGCTCCTGCAACGCCAAGGCGTGAAGCTTGGCGCGGTAAGTGAGATAAGCCTCCCGCAAAGCCCGGCAGTCCCCATCCGATAACAGCCGCAGGCGTGATAACAAGCTCAGCAAATGGCGATTGTCGGTGAAATCCAGAAGCTCCGCATGCTGAGCGGACCAGCGTAACACCCCATATTGCACCATAAATTCGATGTCGGTGACACCACCCTGCCCGTGCTTGATATCGAAGACCCCGGGCGCATCACGGGACAGCTCCCGGCGCATCCGCTCGCGCATCTCCCGCACATCGTGCCGGAGCCGGTCCTCATCGCGAGGCCGGCCGAGGATGGCGCGCCGTAAGTGTGCAAATTCGCGTACGGTATCCGAATCTCCCGCGATGGCGCGCGCCCGTATGAGCGCTTGATGCTCCCAGGTCCACGCATGCGCATGTTCGTACTCCCGATACGCATCGAGGCTGCTGACCAATAGTCCCGCGGATCCGCTCGGCCGCAACCGGGTGTCAACCTCATATGCCTTTCCGGCAGCCGTGGCCGTGGTTACCATGTGAATGATCCTCTGCCCCAGGCGGGTGAAGAACTCTTGGTTATGCACCGCTCCGCCGGTCTGCTGCTCATCGCCGCAGCTATCGTGCAAGAAGACCAGATCCAGGTCGGATCCGTAACCGATCTCGATGCCGCCGAGCTTACCGTAGGCGATGATCGCAAAACCGGCCATGCGCCGCGCCGCGCCGTCTCCACACATCGGCTCACCATAGCGTTCCACTACCCTCTCCCGCGCGATTTCCAAGGCCGCCTGCAACACGGTCTCGGCGATGCCGGTGAGGTGATCACTGACCTTGCGCACGGGCAGCACTCCGGCAACATCGGCCGCCGCGACGCGCAGGACCTGCGCATGCTTGAAATGCCGCAGAACCTCCATGGATTGCTCGAGATCCCCGCGCGCGAAATGCGCTAACTGCTCGCTGAGATTCCGCTTCAACTCGTTCACCCGCGGCGGCGCATAGAGCGTGCGGGGGTCGATGAGCTCATCGAGCAGTAGCGGTTGGCGGGCGATACGATTAGCAATCCAGGGGCTGGCCGCGCACAGGCGCACCAGTTGCTCGAGCGCGCCGGGATGCTCGTCGAGCAGAACCAGATAGACGCTGCGTTGCGCGATCGCCTCGACGATAGACAATAGGCGTTCAGTCACCGTCGGCTGCTCGGCCATCCGCGCTATGGCCTCAAGCAGCTTCGGCAGGACCCGGTCCAGCCGCCCTTGATCGGTATTGCTGAGCCGCCTCACGCCCCCGCTTTTTCTCAACTTCTCGATGCTTGCGAGTATCGAGGGCGGATCGCTGAACCCTGCGCCTTCCAACCAGCGTATCAAAGATGCGCTGTCGGCCATCCCCTGCCGCGGTGCCAGCATGAGCGGCGGACCGTTAGCGGGGGCATCGTGCGGCCCGACCAAGAGCGCATTGAAATGCTTTTGAACGCGCTTCCGGTGCCGTGCGAGCGCCGCATGAAAGCTCGGCCAATCGCTAAACCCCATTCCCAAGGCCACCCGCTGCCGGGTTATCTCCTCTCTCGGCAAGACCTGAGTCTGCTGGTCCTCGACCTGCTGCAAGCGATGTTCCGTAGTGCGCAAAAAGCGGTACGCTTCGGTCAACTCGGCGACGGCGGACAGGGGCAGATAGTTCAGGTTCCCGAGGGATTCGAGAACGGCCAGAATGCGGCGGTTGCGCAGCGTCGGCCGGCGTCCGCCACGGATTAATTGGAAGGTCTGCCCGATGAACTCGATCTCGCGGATCCCGCCGCGCCCGAGTTTTATATTGTCCGCAAGCCCCTTGCGCTTCACCTCGCTATCGATTGATCGTTTCATGTCGCGCAAGGCCTCGATCGCGCCGAAATCGAGATAGCGGCGATAGACAAACGGTTTCAGCCGCTCCAGCAGATTCTCGCCGGCCGCCTTATCGCCCGCGGCGATGCGGGCCTTGATCATGGCGTAGCGCTCCCAATCGCGCGCATGCGTCACGTAGTACGCCTCCATGGCGTCGAAGTTCAGCACCAGCGGCCCGCTGTCGCCGAACGGCCGCAGGCGCATGTCCGCACGGAACACGAATCCATCCTCGGTAACTTCCGACAACACCTTGATCAAGGCTTGGCCCAGGCGGCTGAAAAATTCCTGGTTGGATATCGACCGTGCTCCGCCATGCGACTCCCCGGCGCGCGGATAAGCAAAGATGAGATCGATGTCCGAGGAAAAATTGAGCTCATGGGCGCCGAGCTTGCCCATCGCGATCACGACCAGGGACTGAGGTGACCCATCGCTATCCCGCGGGACGCCAAAGGTCTCCGCTTGCTTGCGGTAAAGCCAGCCGAGCGCGCCGTCGAGTGCGGCATCGGCAAAGCGCGAGAGATCCCCCATCGTCTCATCGAGATCGGCGGCTGCGGTGATGTCGCGCCAGGCGATGCGCACGAATTCGCGGTAACGCGCCTGGCGAAGAGCGCGCATGAGCGCCGCCTGGTCCGGCGCGCCGGCGACCGCACGCTTGATCCGTTCGGGATATTCTTGTTCGCCGAAACCGCGGTCGAGATCGCCGCTCTCGAGAAGCTGCGTGAGGCGTCTTGGATCCTTCGCGAAATAGTGCGCGACGAACGGGCTGCACGCGCACACTCGCATGATGTTGTGCCGGTGTGCCTCCTCCTCAAGCCTGGTGCCTGGCGGTGACCTCGGGATCGCCTCAGTAAATTGGTCCCAATACCGCTTCGCCTCCGAAGCCAATTCCGGACTCAACGCGGGCGCGGCGTGAGCAGGCGCGGTCATCGGCCAAGTTTACCGTTTGCGCTTTGTCGCTACCATTAAGCCCGCGTCGTGCAACGGGCCAGTTCACGAAAAAGCCGTAAACCCGCCCGGACCGAGCTTCTGACGCTTGTTCGAGGCGCTCCTATGAGTCGTCTTAAACCCGCAAGCCTATTCGACCGTGTAGAGCGCCTGCATCCCGGCGGCGATGTGATCGGTCACGTGGCAGTGCAGGAGCCAGGTACCGGGGTTATCAGCCCGCATCTCGCCGGTCACCATGCTGCCGGGCAGGAGCTCAATCACGTCGTTATATTGGCCGCGAAATCGCAGGGTCCTGCCGTGCCAGTGCGGGGTGTGGAGATCCACCTCGTTCCCCATGCCAAGCAGATGCCAGCGGACCTTCTCGCCCCGCCTCATGACAAGCCCCGGCAGGTTGCCGAAGACATAGCCGTTGATGCTGTGCATGAGCCCCTTTTCGTCGCCCTGCGCCTCATTGAAGATCATGAAGGCCGCGACGAATTCTCGATCCACATCCTTCGGATAGCCGTCCGGCCGGGCCCAGCCCCGGCGGGTAACGATGATGGGGCCTAGCAATCCCCGGTAGATGTCGTCGCTATGGTGCACATGCGAGTGGTACCACGAGACCTTGGAGCTCGGCTCACCGCGCAGCGGACCGCTGCCTCGGTCGGCGAGCCAAGTGTAGGTGAACCGCTCACCTGGCGGTACCGCCGCTCCAGCGCCCGCGTGTAGATAATGTGCGCCTTCATTGTCCTTGTCATAGCGCAGCCCGTGCGGGTGCAGACTATAGGGTTTTGTGGTGCGGTTTAAGAAGTGCACGACCACTGTGCCACCCACCTCGGCCCGGAGGATAGGACCCAACACGCCCAGCCACCGGGGCTGCGGCTTAGGCCTCGAGAAGCTCGCATCGGTGTATTCGATGTAGCGTACCTTGGGCCAGACGGTGTGGCCGGCCCAAGGTTCTGGGATGGGTCCGCCGTGCGTGCGGTCCTGCCCGCTCGGGGCATAGTCCCAGGTCACCTCTTCGGCGGCGAGGTAGTAGTGACGGGTCCCGTCCGCCGCCACCGGCACTGGCAATAGCACCCATACACCGCAGAGCGCGACTGCCTTTATCAACGCGGTATTTCTGAAGCATTTAATCACGGTTCATCTCCTTGTTAAGTACGGGGCCAGTCGCGCCGGGTGGGTTAGGGCGATAGCCCGTAACCCGGCAAATCGGGCCAGCGCCCCTGGTTTCTTTCAACCTTGGGCGGGTTAAGGAACAGGCCTCCTGGCGACGTGTGCTATGAGCTCCGCTCAACCCAGGGTACATCGGTGCCCGACAGGGACAAGGTTGTACGGTCATCAGGTGGGCATCGCGGCTTTGGTTAAGATTGCGTCCAGGCAATCCTGCGCGTACTCGGCACACGTGCCGCAGCAGGTCGAAACCTTTAACTCCTCACGCAGATGCTGCAGGGTGTTCGAGCCATTCACGACAGCCCGTTCGATATCCTGATCAGTCACGCCGTGACAAAGACAAACGTACATGCCATTAATACCCTGTTCAATAGCGATAAATAACGATAAATCGAACCCACGCTGCATGGGTGTTTACTGTAATCACAGACAGGCTGTGGCAGCATCCCGCCGCGCATGACCCCTCGGCGCGTGCGTGAGAAGCGGCACGCGCCGAGGGGGGAAACGCTCGTTCCCCGCAGCCCTGGTGTCCACCAGATCGAGAGGAACGTCCTTCACTAACTAACACTGCACCATCACTACACCAACGCCTCAGCTACTCGATTTCGATGGGGCCATCGGCAGGAATTGGCACGGGGACTAGGCCACCTTCAGCACCCGGGACGCGGCATTCTGGTGGGACACATGGCAGCGGCGGTGGCGGTGGCGGCGGCGGTGGCGGCACCTCGGCGAAGGTAGTGGTTGTCGTCGGCAAGGTAGTGGTCGTGGTCGACGACGTGGTCGGCGGCGGCGGCGGTGGCGGTGGTTCCATCCCACCACCGGCACAGGGTCCGAACAGGGTGTTAGGTAGTCTAACGTTTAAGACGCGGTCGGACTGGGATAGGAGCAGAAAGCAGCCGCTGGGGCTCAGCCGGATAAAATCTCCGCGCGAGCCGCCTGTTCCAATCACGGTCTGCTCGTTGGTACCCACATCGATCTCGACCAATTGACCGCCCGTCGTGTTGACATATAGCGGATTGACTACTGTAGCACTAGCCAGCGACGCGCCGACGAGGCGAAAGGGAGCCGCGACGACTCCGTCCGGACCACCGGTTATCCCGGCTATTGGCCCGGAGTTGAAGACCAGTTCCTGGGTCGCGATGTCATACCCCCGGATGCCGTCCGCGCGCGCGAGGTAAAGAACAGGGAAGCCGAGGTTGATGGCCGGGGTTGAGGCGATTTCCAGCCCATCGGCGGGCTCAGCGAGAAATATGTCCTTGGTCTGCGTGAAAGGGTTAACCTCGTACACCACGTTGGGTGACCCGCCCGCCTGACTGACAAATAAACGACTATTCGCCGGATCCGCGACGATGCCCGTGGCATTATCGATGCCCCCGGCGACCACATCGATGAAGGTCCCATCAGGCGCGATTTGGATCACCCTGTCTTCTGTCTGCTGCGCCAAATAGAATGCTCCGAAGAGCCGCGCCACGCCGGCGGCATTGCCGAGACCATAAGCTGGATCTGGCCCTGTGAGTACGCCGGGCGTGCTGCCAGCGTGTTGGCCGTCGCGGTCGGTGGGGAACACCCGAACACGCCCGGTGGAACGCTCGGTGACCAGCACATCACCCGTGTCGCCGGTTCCGGGAAATTCGAAGGGAGCGATGAACGCCACATCGAGTGGTCCAGCACGGCCTGGCCCGACGATAAACTCATCCGCAAACGTACTGCATGTGAACCCTCGAGCTTCTGCGGTCGAGGTGAGCTCCATCTCCTGAGGCTGCGTCTTGTCACACTCCTCGGCATGGACGGGGCTGGCTAGCATAATTAAACCGCTCAATGCGAAGCCAGCGATTAACCCGCGTTGCAGCGCAGGATAGGATTTGTATAACATCTTCTTCATGACCAATTGCTCCTAAAGGTTAGTAATTGATTACAACAGTCTTGGACGCAATGGACGGAGGAGCGCCAGAAAGCATCAGCTTCATGAATCCCCCCCCAGTGCTATGGCTTTATACGCACCGGAAAGATTTTTGGATGGGATAGGAACTTCAAGGCCCTTTCGCAAGAGGTCCGTTTGCGCTTTGCGGCTACCATTAAGCCCGCGTCGTTCAACCGTCCAGTTCACGGAGTAGGCGCAAACCCGGACGTGGTGGATGACGAGCCGCCGCGCGCGGTTGTGTGGCCGGAGTCGGTTAGATATACTTGGTACTAGGTGTATATCTATCAGGGGGTTCAGCAGCCATGCAGGTATCGAGGTGGGGTAACAGCCTGGCGGTCCGGTTGCCCGCCGCGGTGGTGGAAGCCTTAGAAATCAAAGAGGGAGAGGAGATCGAGATCCACATCGTCGGGGAGCGGTCGATCGAGATCAGCCGCAAACCCGGCCGGACCGAGCTTCTGGCGCGCCTACGCAAGTATCGCGGCCGCCTCCCGGCGGACTTCAGATTCGATCGGCTGGAAGCGAATGAAGGCCGTTGACCCTTTCTACGACACGAACGTTGTCCTGTATCTCCTTTCCTCCGATCCGGTGAAGGCGGATCGCGCCGAGGTGCTTCTGACGGCCGGGGGCCGGATCTCGGTTCAAGTTCTGAACGAATTCGCTGCGGTCGCCACGCGCAAGCTTGGCCTGTCCTGGGCCGAGATTGGTGAGGCCGTGGACGTTGTCCGCGCGGTTTGTCCCGTCGAGCCGCTTACCGTCGAAACGCATGAGCGCGCGCGGCGGATTGCTGAGCGCTACGGGTTTCGCTTCTACGACGCGCTGATCGTTGCCGCGGCCTTGCTTGCGGGTTGCACCGTGCTCTATTCGGAAGACCTGCAACCAGGGCAGAAGATCGACTCGCAACTGACGGTCGTTGACCCGTTTCGGTAGCGCACGCGCCGTGCGCACGATTCACGCGTGTTTATTCGATCGGCGAGCTACGGGGACCTGGAACGCGAGCCACGCAGCGACCGGCCACCGAGACAAAAGGTGGCTACGGCCGCCGGTCGCTTTCCTCCTATCCTACGAACTCGGGATCAATAAGGCCCCGGGTTTTTGGTGAACGGCCTGTACGGCAGGTAGGTATCGATGTCCGCACCCGTCGGCTGGACCGAAACCTCGCGAGTCTCCCCAGTGCATTCAGGGAGTTCCGGGTTGCCCGGGTTGTTAACGGTCAATGTCGTCCAGAAGGTGTCCTGCACTAAGTCGGGATCCACAAACTGCGTGCTCCCGGTCTTCGCGGGTCCCGTGAACCACCAATCCGCCCGGTTGTTATTCCCGTCGTTGGCTTCGTTCTTGTTCGTTTCGCACCAGTTGGCAACCGCGAAGCGTATCCTCAATGTCGCCACGCAATTGTCCAGAATGGCAGGCACCGATACCCGGAACCGTGGCGTACCGACCAAATTGGTCGCTAGTGCGCCCTTTTTCCAGTTGAGCGCGCGCACGTTTCCAAGGTCATCCGTTTCTTCCTCTTGTTTTGCGAAGGGATCATTATCTTGGATGCCGCCTGCATTGAGGGTGATAAGATCCTCGTCCTCGCTGACGATACCGATGGCGCCCGCCGGTATAGGCACCTCAACCCCACCGGTTTGGATTTCATTCCACACGGCGACGCCGAACGGAACCACCGCCGACTGTCCTTTCACCTTCAAAGGGGTAGTGCCGGTGTCGCCGCCGCAACCGTGCGTTATCGTGAAAGCGTTATAGCTCGTTCTCCCTGGGGTAGCCGCATCCTGAACACCGGTGTGGGCAAGGGCATTTGGCCCTGCGGTGCACATCAAGGTCGTCAGTGAGCAAATTGTCAATTGTTTTAGCATTTTTGAATTTGGCATATTAAGTACCTTGTCAGAATATCACGTGTGAAATAACACAGCACCCGCACATAAATGCTATGCCGGTTAATACCTTGGTCATTCTCTATCCCCTGTACCGACTGCTACCTGATCAATAAACCAGCCGGAGCAGCGCGAATAAGCAGCCGCGCCGGCTGACTTATCCTCCGCTCAAATCAATGTATCCAGCACGCTTGGATTTGTAAATGTGACAAATTGTCGCACCTACGGGATTAACGAAAGGCACAAGCAGGATAGCGTAGGGTGACTTGGCGCCCCCGGCCTCAGGATAATCGCCGTGGTAAATCGACCAAGCTGCGATGATGTCAAGTGGGGGGTGCGACAATTTGTCGCATTTACACGCGCGGCTACAGATCCTAAACTCCGAACGGTCGGAGAATTAGATACAGCAGCAGATATGGCCACGCAGCGTGTTTATTCGATAGCGGTACGCAACCACGGCGTAAGGACGGGCTGGCTGAGCAGCGGACTGCTTTCGTTAGTACCGGGAATGCTGTTGTGGAACAGCCATGTCATCGCAGGGCCTGAAACGCCGTCTCAAGCGCTATTGAGCGCAGGAGGTTCCGGATCGGTGGAGATCGAACTCTATAAGGGCTTGATGAGCCTGAATGTCACGCGGGCTCCGTGGACAGAGGTGCTCGACGAATTCGGTAGGAAAACGGGTACGCGCTTCCATTATGTTGAGACGCCCCAAGGCATAATCACGGCTTCCTGTAACCGCATGACGCCTACTCGTGCACTCGAGTGTCTTTTTGGGCATGCCGCCGCGCACATAGTGCGATACGCCGGCAAACACGCAAAGTCTGCGACCAATCCGTTGCCGTCGGACGTGTGGCTTTTAGGGCCGCCAGGGCCCCGTGACGGTAGCAGTCGTACCAATAGGGCCGTCGTGGAGCCACCGGTGTCGGAAGCGAGTTGTTCGCGGGCGAACCCGCAGCAAGCGGCGGGTAAAGACCCCGCGGCGGAGGAGCATGACGAATTCGATATGCTCATGGACCTAAGCACTGCCGATGATCCTGAAGCGAGGATGCAGGCACTGGGCAGCCTGGCTGCGAGCGCTAAACGCAACGATCCGTCCGTGCAAGCGATGTTCCGGACGGCACTGACGGACGAAGACGGTAGCGTGCGGGCGCAGGCCGTTTACGCACTATCAAAAGGCGGGGGTCCTGAGGCAATGAATGTGCTGCGCAGTGCCCTGCGCGATAACGACGCCTCGGTGAGGCTGATGGCGGTAGACAGCGCGCAAGGAGATGAGCAGAGCACCGCATTGCTTCAACAGGCGCTGGCCGACAGCGATGAGACCGTGCGCGTATTAGCTGCCATGAAACTGAAGGACATAGAATACTCGGCGGGACCGGCGCGTTAGGTTTGGGTGTCATACCGGATGAAGATCCCCTGAATGATGCATCACCCGCCATCCCCGGCTGCTCGCTAGCGTCCTCTAGCAGTGGCTGAGAGGGAGACTTGTTATTTAATTCACTGAAGGAGATTACTTATGAAAATCGTATCGTTGAAAAAAAATACTGTTATGACCGCATCGTTCCTGATCGCGCTAGGACATGCCGGTATCGCGGCAGCTCATTCACAGAGCGGATCACTCGGTAGCGCGGCGGGCGCGACCGATGTCTACAGGGTAACGTGCTCCAACGACGGTTCTGGAGCACCCCATCATCTCGTGACACAGGTGAGGGACAATTCCCCGGTCAAGCCACCCTTGGTAAGCGTTGTCACGACCAAGGGAGGTAGTTCGACGACCAGCACCGATCCCGTCGATGGAAACTCCGCCTATAGCCCAGAAAAAGAGTTGAACAAGAGCAGCGGCGTGTACATCATGGACATCAAGAAATCCGCGACTGGCGCCGAAAATTATACGGCCCAATTCCATTGCGAAACGGCGAGCGATGCCCATACGGGTACGTCATGGAGCCAGACACAGAATCAGTGAGCCAGTTGTTTCGCTGAGCTTGCGAGCGCCCGCGGCAAACGCGGGCGCGCCCGGGCGCGCCGTGTCGGAGGACTAGAAAAATAACCATGAAATCCCTGCCGCGTCCGATCGCTCGGACAATGAATTATCGGGTTGCCTTATGCGCCGTACTGGCGCTCACGGTTTATTCGAACGTCGATGCTTTGGAGATCGGTCAAGCGGCGCCTGACTGTTCATTGACCGCACTCGGCGACGCCCAACGCTATGACATGCGTCAATTCCAGGGCCAGGTCCTATACGTCGATTTCTGGGCGTCATGGTGTTCTTCCTGCGCGCAGTCTTTCCCGTTTCTGAACACCTTGCACCGGGAGTTGCGGGACCGGGGACTGCACGTACTCGGGGTTAACCTAGATGAAAATGCGGAGGACGCAAAGCGCTTTCTTGAAAAACATCCGGCTGAGTTCAGCATCGCTTTCGACGCAGAGAAGCGGTGCCCGCAGGATTTCGGCGTTCAGGCGATGCCCTCCTCATATCTTGTCGACCGTCAGGGCAACATTCGGCATGTGCATCTCGGTTTTCGGCGAGGCGAGTCTGAAAAGCTCAGGGATTTGGTAGAGCAACTTCTAGCGGAGAGTTCGGGCGGCCAATAAGTATATGCGGTCAGACGCGATTTGTATACGGCGTCGCTTGGCGCGCGATAAGCCCAGGCGGATATCGTATATATCAACGCTGATCCCAATTCTCTTGAGCGTGGTGGTATCAGGCTGCGCCGCGGTGGCCCCTTGGGAACGCGGCAATCTCGCCAAGCCGCACATGGCCTTGGAACCCCATCCCGGCTTGCGCGCCTTGCGCAATCACACTTATATGAGCCGCGAGGCTGGGTTGGCGGGTGGCACAGCCGCCGGCGGCGGTTGTGGCTGTTACTAGACTGCGCGGCGCTTTTCGGTGCCTCGCAGGGCTTCTTTTGCCGCGTCGCTTCGGGCGACGGTTGGCCGGGCCGGAATCGGCGATGGAGGCAAGCCCTTCCTCGCGGGCGCTGACGGCCGCCGCCCTGGCCTTGCCTGGCCTTGCTCCCTCACCTGCTCATGCTGCCGAGGGTGACGCGTTCAACTTCCAGTATGGCCGCTACCAGGAGGGCGAGCGCAACCTCTTTGGCGTTGAGAGCAAATTCGACCCTCTCGTGGTGGACAGCCTCCATGGCAGCGCTAGCCTCACGCTCTTCGATCGGCTGAAGTTCTTCGCCAACTATGTCCAGGACACCTGGTCGGGCGCCACGCCGATCGCCACCGCGCCGCAGGCGCTCAGGGCCGGCTTTGGTTGTTCCGGAGGGAATTGTCCCACGGCCCCGGATGGGGTCTCCGGGGCGACACCTTTCATCCAGGGTGATCTGTTCCTCGACTCGGAATTAAACCCGCTCGCCGAACGCACGGATGAGTTTGGCTTCCCCCTCTTCGATGAGGAAGGTAACCAGCTTTTTCAACAAAACGGGCAGTTGGTGCATACGCTTTCTTCCGCTTCACCCGAGACCCGCAAGCAGGGGGATTTCAGGCTGAGCTACGAGTGGAACGAGGCGGCGCTGGATGTGGGCGGCGGAATTTCCCTGGAAAGGGACTATGAATCGCGGTGGGGCAGCCTGGGCGGGCGCTGGGACCTCAACCAGAAGCGCACCACCTTGAACCTGGGCTTGAGTTACACCGCCAGCGACACCGAGGCCATACTCGATCACGATGCTCTTTCCTACATCAATACCTCCGCATACACGGACCAGATCGACATTAGCCCGGCGCCCAACACGACGTCGCTGATTAGAACCCTGGAGGGCGAGCGGCAGGACTGGGCTACGCGTTTTGGTCTGACGCAGGTCCTGACCAAAAACTCGTTCATCGAGACCAGCCTCGGTTATACTCGCAGCACGGGGTTTCTGGAAAATCCGTACAAGGCGGTGCAGGTCGCTTTCATCGATCCCGAGCAACAGTTCCTGGCGCCTCTTGGTGTTTTTTCCGCGCAAGTTCGTGCCCTCCTGGAACAGCGACCCGATACGCGGAACCAGTGGACCTGGGACGCGCGCTATGTGCAGTATGTCGAACCCTTCGATGCGGCCCTGCATCTCGGTTACCGCTTCTATCACGATGACTGGGGGATCAATGCTCACACCTTCGAGTCGAGCTGGGGCCAACCGGCGGGTGGCGGCTGGACGATCACGCCCAGGGTTCGGTATTACTCGCAAGGGGCCGCTGACTTCTACCAGCCGTTTCTCATCTCCAGGCAAGCGTTCTCCACAGTAGTGGTTGATGAAGAAACGGGAGAGGTCATCGAAGAAATTCCTTTCGATCCGAATAGGCTTCCGGCAAATTTTTCCAGCGACCACCGTTTGTCGGGCTATGGGGCCTTGAGCGGCGGCCTGACGGTGAGCAAGGAGTTCGCCAAGGGGGTCAGTCTCGAGGCCGGTTTTGAGTATTACACCCATGAAGGTGGGCTCAAGCTGGGCGGAGGCGCTGAGGGCGACTACGCCGATTTCAGCTATTACCAAGTCAATGCGGCGTTGAATGTCAGCCTCGACGCAGCCTTGTCCGCTGCCGACGGCGCACATGACGGCCATGATAGCCACGCGCGCGGCCACACCCATGGACAGGCGCCGGCGGGCGTCATGGTCGACCACATGCTGCCCGAGGCCGGCGACTTCATGGTCGGCTACCGCTACATGTACCACCGCCAGTCCGGTGACATCTTGCGCGGTTCGGACCCAGTCGGCGATGCCGTCATCACCAGCGATGCTTGCGGCGAGGTGCCGTGCAAAGTGAAGCCCGTCGAGCACACCATGCACATGCACATGATCGACATCATGTACGCCCCGACCGACTGGCTGAACTTGATGCTTATGCCGCAGTTCGTGGACATGGAGATGTCGCAGCAGGCCCTCGAAGGCGCAGAGCTCGACAGCAGCGAACAGCACCATGTGCTCCACACCGAAGCCACGGGCGGCATCGGTGACACGTCCCTGTATGCGCTTTTCAAGCTGTTGGATGTCCAGGGGCATCACCTGCACCTGGGACTGGGCGTGAGCGCGCCGACTGGCGACGTGGACGAGAAGCTCAGACGCAGCCATCAAACCGACCAAGGCTTTATACACTACGGCATGCAACTCGGCAGCGGAACCTGGGATCTGTTGCCGAACCTCACCTACACGGGCGCGTGGGGTCGGTTGTCGTGGGGGGGGCAAGTGAGCGGCATCCATCGGCTCGAAGACGAGAACAAGTCGGGCTACGCATTGGGCGATCAGTTCCAGGCCACCGCCTGGGGAGGCATTGGCCTGTTCGACTGGCTCTCCGCTTCGGTGCGCGGCGTTTACACGACCCAAGGGGAGATCACGGGCGAGTTTGACGACGTGCACTCGACAGTGAGCCCGGTGGACTTCCCGCAGAACTACGGCGGGCGTTTCTGGGACGTGGGCTTCGGGCTCAGCGCCGAGGTTCCGATCGCGGGGCTCAAGGACAACCGTTTGAGCTTCGAGTGGCTTCACCCCGTAGAGGACCACTTCAACGGCTACCAGCTCGAACGCGACGGCTCATTGTCCGTGAGCTTCAGCCTGAAGTTTTGATCGGCCTTGTTTAGTGTGGGTCATGTGCATGAGAATATGCGGCGTGGCTATGTTGAGCCACCGTCTGATCGGCGGCAGGAATTAGTCGCGGGCACTAGCCGCGTCCGGGGCGCAAGCGGGGCTGCGCTCGCCCCGGGCTACATTGACCGCGAACGTAGTTCTAGACATGAACGGCATGAGGTCTTACCGCTCTGCTTTCAAGGCGATGGGCTCTCCCTGTGAGATCCAGCTCTTTACCGCAAGTCATGCGGAGGCCGAGCGGATCGCGGGCATCGCCATCGCCGAGGTCGGCCGGCTGGAAGCGCGTTATTCGCGCTTTCGCAGCGACAGTTTTCTATCCGAGATCAATCGCGCGGCGGCCCGTGGGGGAAGCATCTCCGTAGACGAAGAGACTGCGGGGCTGCTCAATTACGCCGCGACGTGCTATCACGAGAGCGATGGGCTCTTCGACATTACCTCCGGTATATTGCGCCGCGCGTGGCGCTTTGATCGGGGCGAGCTGCCGGATGAGGCACAGATCCAATGCCTACTCGACAAGGTCGGGTGGCACCGGCTCCGTTGGACACCCCCGGTCATCGAATTTCCAACGCCGGGTATGGAGATTGATTTTGGCGGCGTGGTCAAGGAATACGCTGTCGACCGGACGGCAACGCTATGCTGGGGGGCCGGCGCGCGTTCCGGCCACGTCAATTTAGGTGGTGACATCAAGATCATTGGGCCGCGTCCGGATGGCAGCCCGTGTCGGATCGGCATACGCCATCCCCGCCGCCCGGGGGCCCTCATACAAACGGTCTCGTTGCACCGCGGCGGACTTGCCAGCAGCGGCGACTACGAGCGTTGCATTATGCTGGACGGTGTGCGTTACGGTCATATCCTCAACCCGAAAACCGGCTGGCCGGTGCGCCACTTGGCGTCGGTCAGCGTAGTCGCAGATCTGTGTCTCATCGCGGGCAGTGGCTCGACGATTGCCATGCTCAAGGAGGCTGCCGGCCCGGCATGGCTGGTGGGCATGGGTTTGCCCCATTTCTGGGTAGACGTGCACGGTGAAGCCGGTGGCTCGCTCGCGGCGCCAGCCAGCAGCGAGGGATGCGTGTCACCACAGAGCCGCGCCCGGGATGCGCCGGCCCTTGCGGTGCTCGACGAATCGTGAAGGGCGGGCGAACCTTTCTGATCAAGAACGCACATGTCCTACGTACCACTGCACCTCTACGAACGTGCCGGGCTTTATCTGACCGTGTTCCTGACCGGAGCCGCGGTGATGGTGATCGAGCTTTTGGGCACGCGGATGATCGCCCCGTTCTACGGCGTGAGCCTGTATGTTTGGTCGTCCCTGATCTCCGTGGCGTTGATCGCGCTCGCCGCGGGCTACTTTGCCGGCGGCCGGTGGGCCGACCGGGCGAAACGCACCGGACTTTCGCTCGTTATTTCACTCGCCGCCCTGTTTACACTCTTGATCCCGTGGGTAACCCGGCCCGTCTTGTTGGCGACCGACCCGCTAGGCCTGCGCGCGGGTGCCTTCGTGAGCGCGCTGGTGTTGTTCTCGCCCAGTCTGACCATGCTAGGAATGGTCGGACCCTATGCCATTAAGCTGTCGACGTCACGGTTGGACGCTGTTGGCACCAGCGCCGGCTCGATCTATGCCGTCAGCACGCTCGGGAGCGTTGTTGGCACCACGCTATTGGGCTTCTTTCTGTTTCCCCTGGTGGGCTCGCGCGAGATCCTGATCGGTCTGGGTGTGGCTCTGCTCGCGCTCGCCGCGGCCGTGGCGACCTATGAGAAAAAGCGCTTGGGGCGAACCGCCGCCGTGTTGCCGTGCGTGCTTGTGGCCGCGATCGGGGTCGGCTTGCTGCCCCAAGCCATCGGCGCGGGGCGTGCTTACAGCGGCGGGGAACGCTTTCAAATCCGCTCCGAGGGGGAAAGCCTGTACGGCTGGGTGCGGGTGATTGATCAAAGAGAACGCGATCTCCGTCTCCTCATGGCGGATGCCTCGACGATCGGCGCCGCCAGCATATCCAGTGGCGAGAACCGGCTCACCTACCAGGAGATCGTTCATTTGCTCCCGGCCTTGGCGCCCGACATGACTCGCGCCTTGCTCATTGGCCAGGGCGCGGGCCATATGGCAACGACGCTGCGTGACCGCTACGGGATCGTGACCGACACCTTGGAGATCGATCCAGCGGTGGCGAGCGCCGCGTCGGAATACTTTGGGTTTAAACCCACGGGCCAAGCCATAGTGGGTGACGCACGTTATGAAATCCGCCGCTTGACCGGCCCTTACGACTTGATCATCCATGATTGCTTCACTGGAGGATCGGAACCGGCGCACCTCTTGACGGTCGAGACTTTGTCTCAATTGCGCGAACTATTGTCGGACCATGGCATCCTCGCGCTGAATTTCGTGGCCTTTTCGCAGGGCGGCCGCAATGCCGCCCTAGCGTCCGTCGGGCGTACCATCGCGCAGGTGTTTCCCCACTATTCGGTCTTTATTTCCGAACCTGGCGAGGATTTTAGCGATTTCATTTTCCTCGCGGCCGGCCGGCCCATCGACCTCGACTCCCCGGCACTCCGAGCAGAGCAAGCAGCGTGGCTGAAGAAACGGATCGTCGCGGTGAACGAGACTCAAGGTGTGACTCTGACGGACAATTTCAATCCGCTAGAACAACTCCAAACCCGCAAGGCCGAATATCACCGGCAGGTCATGGTCGACTGGTACGGTGCCGATCTGTTGGTTCGTTGAGCATGGCGACGAATTGTCGTACCCTACGGCCTTGCGCGCTGCGACGAAAACGGCCAGAATGCGGCGCTCGCGCAGCGCCGGCCGGTGTCCGCCGCGAATTAATTGAAAGGTCTGCCCGATGAACTCGATGTCGCGGATACCGCCGCGCCCGTGGCGTCCCGGCATCTTCCACGCCTCAAGATCCTCAGCCTTGTCGGCTGCTCCCCCAACTTGCAAGCTCCGCAACCGGATTGCGAAGTGCCTGTACTAGTATGCTGACACATAAATAACGAAGCGTTATTATGGTGCGAGTCCATGTTATGGAGTTACACGATGCAGCAGACGCTGTTGAGTTTGGCCGCGGCAGATCGGCGCCGGTTGGAAGCGTTTCG